>JAQXSY010000080.1 GCA_029219205.1 Bacillota bacterium
CTTATAAATACAAAAGAAAATTTGTGGCTGAAAACGGTAAAAACGGCATGGCCGACAAATTCCATGGCGGGAACGGTGCCGATATAGAGCTTCCCGTTCCGCCCGGAACTGTGGTTCTGGACGCCGAAAGCGGCCTTGTTATTGCGGATATGACCGGAATTGATCGGTTTGTGCTCTGCAAAGGCGGAAGAGGCGGTTGGGGCAACCGTCATTTTGCAACGCCGACAAGGCAGATTCCGCGATTTGCCAAAAGCGGTGTTAAGGGTGAGGAAAAAGAGGTTATACTTGAGCTTAAGATGCTTGCGGATGTCGGACTAATCGGGCTCCCGAGCGTCGGAAAGTCCTCCATACTCGCGAGAATAAGCGCCGCTCGTCCGAAAATTGCCGATTATCACTTTACGACGCTTTCCCCCAATCTCGGCGTTGTACGAATAAACGAGCATTCAAACGAAGGCTTTGTTGCGGCGGACATACCCGGTTTGATTGAGGGTGCGTCCGAGGGCGCGGGACTCGGACATGATTTTCTGCGTCATATAGACAGATGCCGCTTACTGCTTCATGTGGTCGATGCGTCCGGTACCGAGGGAAGAGATCCGGTCGACGACATAATTCTTATCAATAATGAGCTTAAAAAATACAGCGAGAAGCTGGCTGAGCGTCCGCAGATTATAGTTGCCAACAAATACGACGCTATACCGGACGGAAGAAGCGAGCTTACCGACCGGCTTGAGAATTATGCCGATGAAAACGGACTTGAGCTGATATATGTCTCTGCTGCAACCGGATATAATATGGGCGAGATGGTACAGACCGTCGTTGAGAAGCTCAAGCTGCTTCCGCCGATGACGGTTTATGAAGCGGAATATACTGCTCCTTTACCTGTACGCACGGATACTCATGAGGTTGAGATAAGGTTCGATGACGGAATATGGGTAGTTGAAGGAGAATGGCTGTGGAATCTTGTCGGATCGGTAAATTTTGAGGACAGAGATTCTCTCGGTTATTTT
Organism: Bacillota bacterium; assembly: GCA_029219205.1. Taxonomy (GTDB): domain Bacteria; phylum Bacillota; class Clostridia; order Oscillospirales; family CAG-272; genus SUG1495. Next base: position 1,008 of record JAQXSY010000080.1, read on the forward strand.
CAGCGTGTCCTGAAAAACAGCGGCACTATTGAAAAGCTCGAGGCGGCAGGAGTAAAAGACGGAGACACGGTCTCAATCTATGACTTTGAATTCGATTTTGTAAAATAACTCATCTTAAAAAAGCTAAAGGACCGGCTGCCTTTAAACTGGCATACGGTCCTTTTTAATGCATTAACAATTACTTTTATATTATATTGTCCGGCCTTTTTGAGTCGCTTTATCTGTCTGCCTCAACGGAATTTTTCGTACATGGCGTAACGTGGTGAGCGCGAGATAACTCGGAAATTAGATTATTTTATTGATTTACGATTTCTTTTTTTATCGGGTCAAAAATTATGTCTCCGGATTGAACAAAGAAGTCGCGGGATTTCAGAAGCGCAGCTACCTCGTATGAATCGGACGGAACGTTTTTTGACATTATTGAGGCAATCCCTGCGTATCCCGGATCATGATAATCGGACGAACCGGTTATTATAAGATCATGCTTTCGTCCGTATTCAACTGCCGCCTCCGGATCTGCGGGAAGGTGAAGATTGTATGCTTCAAGACCGTCGAAGGGTCCTTCGGGCGAAAAGTTTATTCCGCCTCGCGTGGGGTGTGCTTCAATCACAAGCGGGCGGCTGTCTCCCATGTCGTTCAGATATTCGGTTACAGTGCCGTTTCTGTGATCGAATACTTTAATTATGTCGTCGCGGTTGACGCCGTAAAGCAAGTGTTCGCCGGAGCTTTTCAGAAATACGGCTTCCATTCCGAATATAATTTTTAGTCCGGTGCCCTCGGCGGCTTTTTTTGTGGCAAGGTAATCGCCGTAATAAAAATCGGCTGCATCTTCGGCATCGGTAAAGCGGTTATAAATATTTCCTCTATAGAAATGATTTGTTATAACGACTGCGCTGAAGCCCTTTTCGAGATATTCTTTAACAAGTCCCTCCGGAGAAACCTGTCCGCAGGGGCTGACGGGCATCGTGTGCGCGTGAAGTTCAATTAAATATTTATAATCGTTTATGTTCCGAGTGCTCATAATATTCTCCATTCTGTATTATTTGAATATTATATAGCATAAAAACGTCCAAATAAAGACTGCTTAGTTAACAAAATATTAACATTTAATTGACGAAAGAGCGCAAAAAATGCTTAAAATACTGTTGACGACGGCTTTGAAGTGGTATATAATATTTCAGACTTACAAATAAACAGGTGGTGCAGAAAAACAGATGTTTGACAACGAAAAGGTCATATCAATTATTTGCGAGCAAATGGGGGTTGACGAAGACTCGGTTGATGAAAATACAGACATAACCAACGATCTCGGTGCGGATTCGGTCGATGTGGTTGAGCTTCTTATGGCGCTTGAAGATTCTTTCGACATAGAGATTCCGGACGAGGACGTTGAAGAGATACGTACCATAGGTGAGCTTTGCGGATATATTGAAGAAAAGACGGAGGCGTCGGCGGAATAAGCCGGTGCTTTCCGGTCAGTTGGCGAGAGCAAATTCCGAAATAATGTCGTGAATGAGAGCGTGTCCTTTTTCGGTGGGATGTATTCCGTCCGCGCACAGCATTGTTTTATAGGAATGCGAAAGCAGAAACGTGGAACGCAGATCAACAATGCGGCATTTAAGGCGCGACGCCGTTTCCTCTACAAGGCGGTTGTAGTACTCCTGCCAGCGTGAAAGCATACTGACGTCCCCCAGCCAGCGAAGAATGTTATTATAATTAAGATTGCGGCTGATCCAATTCATATATTTTTCGGCGTCGATCGGAATCAGCGTTGCAACTGCAACGTCAGCACCGCGGCTTCTTGCATAATTAATGGCTTCGGCAAGAAGAGCGGTAAATTTTTTTTCCGGAATCTTGGCTTCAATTTCGATTTCGGGATTCTCGGATATGAGCCCCCAGTCAAAATCGCAGTCGTTTCCGCCGAATTCAAGTAAAACTGTCGTATTGCTTCCGCCGTCAAGGGCTTTTTGCATACGGCTCAGTCCTTTTTCAACGGTAGCGCCCATACGCGCGTTATTTACGACCTCCACTCCCTGAGCTTTAACTGAATCGAATTTATTTTCGCTGAAAAGGCGGTATTTTTTTTCTTCTTCCGAATATATAACTCCCTGGAGTATAGAATCTCCGAAAATTTCAAGCTTTTTCATAAAACTGTTCTCCTTTGTATTCTCAAAAAACGTATATGATGCGTTGTTAATGCAGATCGGTATAATCCGTCATAATAACATAAAAATGAATTTTTTAACCTGCACGGAGCATTTCACCCTTATGCAATTATATTACGATATTATATTACGATTATTGACCGAAAAAATCAACCTACACCTTTTTTGGTAGACTGTACTTTGCAGATTCTACCGGTAGAGAAGTTAAAGTAGAGACTATACTGCAAAAAGAAGGCAATTCTACTGATAGTAGAGTAAAAATGCGGAGTACTCTTGCAAAAAAAATAAAAGTATGGTAAAATTGATTCAAATATAATTGTGCGGCAACGCTTAAAGAGCGGAGGACAAAATGGAGGAATTAAGACTCACGGTTGCAAAAAACATTTCTGAACTCAGAAAGAATAAATCCATGACCCAGCTGGAACTGGCTGAAATGCTTAATTATTCGGACAAAGCCGTTTCAAAATGGGAACGCGGAGAATCCCTGCCGGATGTTGCCGTACTGAAACAGATTGCAGAGCTTTTCGGAGTGAGCGTCGATTATTTGCTTGAAGACGAGCACAAAAAAAGAGCGTCGGACGAAAACCGGGACGCGATTGACACTGTTGATCCGGAAAAACAAAAACGCAACCGTTTGATAATCTCTATGCTCGCCGCCTCGTTGGTTTGGCTGATTGCAACTGTAATTTTTGTCAGCCTTGGATTGTCGTCTCATGTCGCGGGTGCATGGAAGGCTTATATATGCGCTTTGCCGGCAACATTTATTGTTCTGCTGATCTTCAATTCGATCTGGGGCAGGCGGAGACTGAATTTCGCAATAATATCAGCTCTTGTCTGGACAATATTGTTTGCAATTTACATAATGCTTCTTGAATACAACGTATGGTTGATATTTGTCATAGGAGTTCCCGCTCAGACAATAATTCTTCTTTGGTCCGGGCTGAAAAAATAATGACGGCGCTGCAAAATTTTTCTTTAAATAAAAAAATGCGGAGGAACGCTTCTGTTGCGCTCCTCCGTAATTTTTGTTTTTTTGCAGCGATCAGTTCTCTTCGGCAGCGTCTTCTGCTTCTACTTCCGGAGCTGCGTCCTCGAGCAGTGCGCGAATGGAAAGACTGATCTTGCGGTTTTCCTCATCGATGTCAATGATCTTAACCTTAACTATATCGCCAACCTTAAGAACATCTCCGGGCTTGTCGATTTTGTGATCCGCGATCTGAGATATGTGAATAAGTCCGTCAGCACCGGGAACAACCTCGGCAAACGCGCCGAAATCAACAAGGCTGACAATTTTCACATCAGCAACGTCTCCGAGCTGATATTTTGCTTTGAATACATTCCACGGAATCATATCCTCGGTCTTATATCCGAGAGAAATGCGCTTTGCTTCCTTATCAACGCTCTTTACATGAACCTTGATTACGTCTCCGACAGAAACGACTTCCGACGGATGCTTAATATGTCTCCATGAAAGCTCGGAGCTGTGTACCATACCGTCTACGCCGCCGAGATCAACAAACGCGCCGTAGGAAGTGAGCGACTTAACAGCGCCTTCAAATTCCTGACCGACTTCGATTGCGTCCCAGAAAGCAGCCTCGCGAGCGCGTTTTTCTTCACGTTCAACTGCCTTGATAGAAGCGACCGCGCGCTTTCTTCCTTCGTTTACGTCGATGATCTTGACCTTCTTTGTCTGTCCGACAAGAACCTGGAGATCAGCGTCTTTGGGAAGACCGGACTGCGATGCGGGAACAAATATGCGGTTTGCGCCGCAAAGCATTACGACGCCGCCTTTAACTGCTTCGATGACCTTTCCTTCAAGGATTGCGCCATCGTTAAACGCATTAAGAATCTCCTGCCACTTCTGAATACTGTCGACACGCTTCTTGGAAAGCATTGCAACGCCGTCACGGTCACTGACCTTGCCGACCATCGCTGTGATCTCATCACCGACTTTGAACATCTCGTCAAGCTTGATGCTCGGATCGTCGGAAACCTCAGATGCCGGAATAATTCCGGTAACCTTTGTTCCGAGGTCAACATGCAGCTCGTTTGCAGAGATGGATGTGATCGTTCCGCGGATTGTTTCTCCTGTATTTAAAGTTTTAAGTGAATCTTCGAGCAGTTCTGCGAAATTTTCGCCTTTCTCGGTTTGCGCCGTGGTGTTTTCAATTTCCGCCATTTTGTTTTTAACCTCCTCAATTATGCCGCCCGGAGTTGATGCTCCGGCGGTTATACCTACCCTTAAAAGGGATGATAGCTTTATTTTTGGAATATCGTCCGCGCTTTCGATTAGATAAGTGCGTTCGAGATTCCGTTTTGCTGTTCTGTACAGCTTGTTGGTGTTTGAGCTTTCCTTGCCGCCGACAACGAACATGATATCGCAGTTTTTAGACATTTCGTCCGCCTCGCGCTGCCTTGTTTCCGTTACACTACATATTGTATCAAAAATAATCGGGTTTGTACATACCTTTTTGATATTTTCTTGACATTTTTTCCACTCGCTGATGTCGAAGGTTGTCTGAGCGGCGATAACGGTTGGCTTGTCGCTTTTTTCGAGCGCCGCCACTTCGTCGGCATTGCCGCAAACGACCGTATCGCTTCCCGCATAGCTGTATATTCCTTTGACCTCCGGGTGGTTTCTGTCTCCGGCGATAACGAACCGGCAGTTGTTATGACCGGCGGCTATCGAGTGAATCTTTTTTACGTACGGACACGTGAGGTCGCATACTTTGAAATTTTCATTTGCTTCCGAATATTTAAGCAGTTTGTCCGAAACCTGCTTTTCGACTCCGTGCGCTCTGATTACAATTACGCATTTGTGTTCGCTGTCCGCCTCGGCGTATATTGAGTCTATCTCGTCCGGGTCGATGATTTGTACGCCCTTTTGCTCAAGCTCTTCAGTTAGGTGTGGATTATGAATCAGCTTGCCCAGAGAATAGATTTTTTCGCCTGTGCGAGCCGCCCTTTCCGTCAGGGCAAAGACTCCTTCGACCGCGCGTTTTACTCCGAAGCAAAATCCCGCGTGCTCCGCGACTGTAACCGTCATTTGTGTTCAGCCTCCAGCATTCCGGTTATTTTGCCGAAAATAATTCCCGCCGCCTTTCGGTATTCCGCCGGATTTCCTTCGGTAAGTCCGATTTCTTCTGCCGTAAAAGGTTTTCCTATCCTTACGTATGTGCGTTTGAAAAGGCGTATTTTGAAATTCTTTGTTTCAATGCATACCGGAAGCAGCTTTGCGCCGGTTCTTTGAGCGATCATGGCAATTCCGTGACGAGGCTCGGTATCGCGCGGATCTCTGCCGGGATGCCGGGTACCCTGCGGAAAGAAGCCTACAAGCTCGCCGCTGTCAAGAAGAGAAATCGTGTGTTTTATTGCGGCAACGTCGCCTTTTCCCCGCTCCACCGGAAATGCGCCGAGCGCACGGATCAGCCCTGACAGCAGCGGTATTTTAAAAAGCTCTGCCTTTGCAAAGAATCTGACTTGTCTGCGGAGGGACGCTGCAAGTATAAGGACGTCAAAGTTAGACATATGGTTTGCGAAGGCGATGACAGCTCCGCTTTCGGGCTCGTTTTCCGATCCTTCTATTTTGATGCGGTGCACAATTCGTACTATCCGGGAAAACAAAGCGTATAAAACCGCATACATCTTCGGATTTGTTTTATCTTTTCGGTTCTTCTTCATGGATGTGTTCCCTCCGGTCAGGCGTCCAGCGTTTTATTTATTATATCGAGCGCCGCTGAAACGGTTTGTTCTTCATCCAACTCGGAATTGTCGAGAATAATTGCGTCGGCTGCGGCGACGGCGGGCGAGATTTCCCTTCCGGAATCATTTTTGTCCCGTTCTGTCATGTCGCTCAGGACTTCATCGAAGGTCACGGACATACCTTTTGCCGTAAGCTCTTTAAATCTGCGCATAGCCCGTACTTCCGGGGCTGCGGTAAGAAAAATCTTTACGTCAGCGTCCGGTAGAATTACAGTTCCGATGTCGCGGCCGTCCATAACCACGTTGTTTTCGGCGGCAAGCGTTTTCTGAATCGAAAGGAGTTTTGCCCTTACCTCCGGCACGGAGGAAACAAACGATGCGTACATGGACATTTCGGGAGTGCGTATCAGCCCGCTTACGTCCTCGTCCAGAAGGAACACGCGCTGCTCCCCGTCCTTGTGACGTATTGTTACGCACGCACTGCCGAGAACCTTGAGCAGCGCGTTTCTGTCGTTTAGCGCAACTCCGTTCCGTTTGGCAAAAAGTCCGATCGCCCTGTATAGCGCGCCGGTGTCTGCGTAAATAAAACCGAGCTCCTTTGCCACTTTCTTTGCGAGACTGCTTTTACCGGCTCCTGACGGACCGTCAATCGCAATGTTTATCATTATGTCACCTTAAAATTATTAAATTTGATTTATTTCCTGAGTATGGCGTTCGCCGCGCAGGCTGCTGTACAGAATGCAATCTGAAGGTTAAATCCGCCGGTATACGCGTCTACGTCGATAACTTCGCCGCAAAAATACAGACCTTGTATCCGTTTGCATTCCATTGTTTTCGGATCAAGCTCCTTTACGCTGACTCCGCCGCGCGTAACGATAGCTTCGTCAACCGGCCTTGTGCGAAGAACCGTGAGCTCAAGATTTTTTATAACGTAAACGAGAGCCGCGCGCTCTTCCTTTGTAAGCGAATTGATCTTTTTGTGAGGCGGGATGTTTGACAGTCTGACCGCAACCGGTATCAGCTTCTGCGGAAGCAGCATGGAAAGGGAATTTATCAGATCGCGGTTGCAAAACTGCGCAAAGTCTGCAAGCAGCCGCCGGTCAAGCGTTTTTTCGTCAAGCGCCGGCTTGAGATCTAGCTTAATCCGGTAACGCTCTGGTTCTTTTGTTTTTATATGCGCTGAAGCGCTCAGGATCATCGGCCCCGTGACTCCGAAATGTGTGAACATCATTTCTCCGAAGTCTTCGTATACGGTTTTTTGAGTAAGCGTATCGGTCATGCGGAGAGAAACGTTTTTCAAAGAGAGCCCCTGAAGCTCCGCGCACCATTTTTCCTTGGTTTCAAGAGGCACAAGCGACGGCTCCGGCATCACGACTTCGAGTCCGAGACGTGATGCAAATGCGTATCCGTCTCCGTCTGAGCCGGTGCGCGGATATGACTTGCCTCCGGTGCATACGACTACGTTATCGTATTCATGAAATCCTGACTCTGTCATTATTCCCGAAACAACGCCGTCTTTTTCCGAAATTCCGCGAACCTTTTCGTGAATAAAATTGCATCCGGGTATATGGCGAAGCGCATTTACTATGTCGGCGGCACGGTCGCTTTCGGGGAAGACACGGTTTCCGCGTTCAACCTTTAGTCTGACGCCGCGGCTTTCAAAAAAATTCATGACCTCCGACGGCGGGAAAGCGTTAAATGCTGAATACAGAAAACGCGGGTTTGTCGGAATGTTTTTAAGAAATTCGTCGAGAGTGCAGTCGTTTGTCAGGTTGCATCTGCCCTTGCCGGTTATACCGAGCTTTCTTCCGACATATTCGTTTTTTTCATAGACGGTTACACAGGCTCCGTTTTGGGCCAGAAGCGACGCGGCCATAAGTCCGGCGGCGCCTCCGCCGATTACTGCGGTTTTTCCGCTCATCTTGTCGCGTCCTTGTCGTAAACGTCGTATTCGTCCCAGACCTTTTCAAGACGGCTGAATATATTTTCGATTTCGGCGCGTTTTTCCTTTGCGATGGCGACTATGAGCGCGTTAATGATGCTCAGAGGCGCAACAAGCGAGTCCACAAAGGACGCCATATCGCTTTTTGCGGTAAGCAGCACCGACGCGGACGCCGCAATCGGAGCCATGCTGCTGTCTGTCAGGGCAATGACCTGCGCATGCTGCGACCTTGCAAATTCCACGCCGGTAATTATCCTTTTTGAGTATCTGGGAAAGCTTATCGCAAAGACGACGTCTTCTTCTCCGACTCTGAGAAGCTGTTCGAACATCTCGCTGCCGCTCGTTGTCTGTACGAGTGTGACGTTTTCAAATATCAGCCTGAAATAAAAAGCAACGAACGAAGCGAGCGACGCCGCGCTTCTGACGCCGAGAATATATATCCGTCGAGCTCTGACGATCGTGTTTACTGCACGTGCAAACTCGTCGCGGTCTGTGCTTTCAAGAGTGGACCGAAGCTTCATTATATCGGAATTGAGAACGCGTTCGAGTATGTCGGCGTCTCCGAGACGGTCGCTGGTTATCTCAATCCGCTGAACGGCGGTAAGTTTGTTTCTGATCATATCCTGCAATCCGTCCTGAAGCTCAGGATATCCGTCGTAACCGAGCGCGGTAGCAAAGCGCACGACCGTCGATTCCGAGACACCGACCTGATCCCCGAGCCTTGCGGCGGTCATAAACGCTGCTTTATCATAATTTTCGAGAATATAACGGCTTATTGCGCGCTGGCCTTTTGAAAACGACGGCATAAGTCCGCTTATTCTTGAAAGCAGATCACCCTTCATGGTGGATTCTCCTTTTATGTCTGATTATTTTCTGACACCGATATCGCGCCTGAAATGCATATTCTTAAAACTAATGTCGGACAAAGCCTCGTATGCGTTTGCGGCTGCTTCGGGAACGTCTTTTCCGAAAGCGGTCACGCCGAGAACGCGTCCTCCCGCGGTTACTGTCGCGCCGTCTTTTTTCTTTGTCCCGGCATGGTATACGAACGCTCCCGGGCGTTCGCCGGCTTTGTCAAGTCCGGTTATTTCAAATCCGGTTTCGTAAGCCGCCGGATATCCGCCGGATGCCGCGACAACTACGCAGGCGGCGTTTTTATTCCATTTTATATCAATTCCGTCAAGTTTTCCGTCAATCACCGCGTCGATTATTTCGATAAAATCGGATTCAAGCCTCGGAAGGACTGCCTGGGCTTCCGGGTCGCCGAAGCGGGCGTTGTATTCAATGACTTTGGGACCGTCCGGAGTGAGCATGAGCTGAAAATAAATAACTCCTCTGAATTCTCTGCCCTCCGCTTTCATTGCCCGGACAGTCGGCATGAAAATTTCATTCATACACCTTTCTTCAAGTTCCGGAGTATAATAGTACGAGGGAGAAAACGCGCCCATGCCTCCGGTGTTCAGACCCTTGTCTCCGTCGAGAGCACGCTTATGATCCTGTGCGGATTCCATGGGTATAAGCGTTGTGCCGTCCGTAAACGCAAGCACCGTGCATTCCGGTCCGGTCAGAAATTTTTCGATAACGACGCGTTTTCCGGAATCTCCGAAAACACGGTCGGTCATAATGCTGCGCAGAGCGTCCTGCGCTTTTTCCGGCGTTTCTGCAATGATTGCTCCTTTGCCGAGCGCAAGCCCGTCTGCCTTTATGACGACGGGATATTTATCTTGTTCCTTGATGTATGAAAAAGCCGCTTCCGGAGAATCGAACACCTCGTAGGAAGCTGTCGGAATGCCGTATTTTTTCATCATGCCCTTGGAAAAAACCTTGCTGCCCTCAAGTTCGGCAGCCTCTTTTACCGGCCCGAACGCACGTATTCCTTCTTCGTTCAGACGGTTTACGGCTCCAAGCATCAGAGGATCGTCGGGAGCAACAAAAACAAGTCCTACATTTCGTTCGCGCGCCGTTTTAACGATTCCCTCAATGTCGGTGGCTTTGACGGGAATGCATTCGGCAAGTTCCGCGATACCGGCGTTTCCGGGACACGCGTACAGTTTTCCGCACCGTGGACTTTCCGAAAGTTTTTTTATGATCGCGTGTTCGCGTCCGCCTCCTCCGACAACAAGAATATCGGTTTTTTCAGTTATCATTACGCTTATATCCAACCCTTTCTCAACCGGCTTTTTCAGCTGCTTTGAAAATACAAATTACATTAATTATATATAAAAACGGCGACCGTGTCAAGTAAAAACAGGCTTCATTTTTCTATTTAACGATTTTTTAACAAATGAAATAAAATGAAAACTATTTACAAAATCAGTCAAATATAATATAATAAATATGATTACTCATTAATAAATGCTGCCGCTTGCGGCATGGAGATACTGTATGAATATTAAAGTAACAATAGGCTCCGACAATGAGCTTTTAAAGAAAGCGTCCGAGCTGTATAAAACGCTGTGCAGCGAACTGAAATCGATAAAGGAGCGAGACCCTGCCGCGGCTTCCGAGCTTGAGGTTGCGCTGCTTTATTCCGGCTTTCACGCGGTTGCGGCGTACCGCATCGCGCACCTGCTGCATACACACGGACACATACTTGCGGCGCGGTTTATAAGTCAGAGCGCAAAATTCCTGACGGGCATCGAAATACATCCCGCCGCAAAGATAGGGAAGGGACTGTTTATTGACCACGGTTGCTCGGTTGTCATAGGCGAGACAGCCGAGATCGGGGACAACTGTACGCTTTATCAGGGCGTAACTCTCGGAGGTACCGGCAAGGACGTCGGCAAACGTCATCCGACGCTCGGCAACAATGTAATGATAGGCGCCGGGGCCAAGGTGCTCGGACCGTTTCGCATCGGAGACAACTCAAAGATTGCGGCGAACGCGGTAGTGCTTTCGGAGGTGCCTGCAAACTGTACGGCGGTTGGAATTCCGGCGAGGGTTGTGCGTCAGGACGGGAAAAGGGTAAGCTGCGATCTTGACCAGGTTCATATTCCCGATCCGGTAGCCCAGGAGCTCTGCGCGCTCAGGCGGCGAATGGAACAGCTTGAAAAAACAATTTCCGACATGGAGAATAAAAATAATGGTACTTTATAACACACTGACACGTCAGCGCGAGGAGTTTCATCCCCTCAAGGACAACACCGTCCGCATATATTCATGCGGCCCCACGGTTTATAATTACGCTCATATAGGTAATCTGAGGACCTATATATTTATGGATCTCCTCCGCCGCGCTCTCAAGGCGGAGGGGTATTCGCTCCGGCACGTTATGAACATAACCGACGTCGGCCATCTTACAAGCGACGGCGACGAGGGCGAAGACAAAATGGCGAAAACCGCCCGCGAGCAGAAAAAAACGCCGCTTGAAATCGCGGAATACTATACGAGCGTATTTTTCAAGGATCTGGACAGGCTTCATATAGACCGTCCGGAGATAATCGCGAAGGCGACGGAGCATATAAATGAAATGCTTGATTTCGTTGTCGCGCTTGACAAAAAAGGCTTTGCCTACGAGACATCAGACGGAATCTATTTTGATATAAGCAAGTTCCCGCAGTACGGAATGCTTTCGCGCATATCGCTTGAGGATCAGCAGGCGGGCGCTCGCGTTGAGGTAAACGGCGAAAAGCGTCATCCCGCGGACTTTGCGCTCTGGAAAAAGGCTCCGAAGGAGCATATAATGCAATGGGAATCCCCGTGGGGCATGGGTTACCCGGGTTGGCACATAGAGTGCTCCGCTATGGGGCTTAAATATCTCGGAGAGTATTTTGACATACACACCGGCGGCGTCGATCACATTCCGATACACCATGAAAACGAAATTGCGCAGACCTGCGGACTGCTCGGTCATCCTGCGGCGAAGATCTGGATGCACGGCGAGTTTATGTTGGTTGACGGCGGAAAAATGTCAAAAAGCCTCAAAAACACTTATACGGTGGATCAGCTTATAGAAAAAGGCTATTCTCCGCTTGACTTCCGTTATTTCTGCCTTAATGCGCACTACCGTCAGAAGCTTAATTTTACTTTTGAAGGTATGGATGCGGCAAAGAAGTCGCTGCGTAATCTCCGTTCAGCGCTTCAAAAACACAAAAACGCGCCGCACAGCGAGTCGGACGAGCGCATTAAAGAACTTGAAAGAAGATTCAGCGAGGCGGTTGCCGACGATCTGAATATTCCGAAGTCGCTCGGAGTTATCTGGGAGGCTGCGAGAAATCCGGTCAAGGACGGAAGAATATTTGATTTTGCGGTTAAGGCGGATTCGGTGCTTGCGCTTGATCTCGACTGCTGCGAACCGGAAGAAGAAACGGTGGACGACGCGCTTAAAACCCACATTGAAGAGCTTATTGCGCTCCGCGCGGCTGCAAAAAAAGAAAAGAATTACGCGGAAGCTGACCGCATAAGAAATCAGCTTCAGTCCGAGGGAGTCGCCCTGAAGGACACGCCGCAGGGCACGACTTATACGGTGCTGTGATGAGGCGGGCGCATATATCGGCTGCCGCGCTGCTGCTTGCAGCGGTTTTTGCACTCTCATCATGCGGAATAATTATTATAAACCGTCCCAGAGAAACTTCAGGCGAAACAACAAAGGAGCCGGATGACGGCGTTACGACCGGCGGCGAATATACCGAAAAAACAGATCCGGACGAAACGTCGCACCGAGTTGTTGAGATTAAGGATTATCTTCCGGAAGCAGAAGGATATCTGAACGAGATTTCTTTGCGTAATTTCGATGGAGTGAAAATGTTCATAGCGTCTCCCGATACGGCACTGCTTGAAACGTCGGAAGACAACATCTATAACGCTTCGGTCGAAAAACGGAACGATATGGTCGAAAAACGGTATAATACCTCAATTTATACTGTTTTGTCAGACGCCGACTCCATTATTTCCGAGCTGAAAAAGGCTGACAGTTCCGGCGATTTCTTTGCGGATATGGTTTTGATTCCGACCGGAAGACTGGGCGAATTTGCGGTGAGCGGTCTTATGATGAATCTTCGCTCTCTGCCGTATACCGACTATGAGAAGCCGTATTTCTGCGAAAGCTCGCTTGAGCAGTGCACTGTAAAAAGCAAGACTTTTGCCGTTGCGGGCGACGGCTGTCAGAGCGTTGAGAGTATGTACGGCGTATTCTTCAATAAGAAGCTTGCAAAAGAGCTGGGACTTGCGTCGCTTTATTCCCGTGTGTATGACTCGGACGGCGGCGTGGGAGAATGGACGTGGGAGCGGTTCTTTTCGTATTCAAAACGCGCCGTAAACGCAGGTTATGCGGGTTATTCGTCGACTCTTGACGAATCCGGTGCGGTTGTATGCGGTTTTATTTCATCCGGATCGAATTTCACGACGAACGTATACGGCGAGTTGCCTATGCGCACCTTTAACAAGCCCTCGGTCGATTCGCTTCTCGGATGGGTTCGCGAACTGGTTTATAAAAAGACATACGCGTCGGAGCGGATATTCGGCGCAGACTCATCGGATGAATTTGCAGAGGCGGAGCTGTTTTTCTGTATAGACAAAGTTTCGTTGATGCGCGGGCTTAAAAACGCGGGGTTTGCCTGGGGCGTGCTTCCGCTTCCGGCGGCAGACGAACTTCAGGAACAGTTCGGGACGTATGTCGGAGACGGCTCCATGCTGTTTGCGGCGCCGATTTCAACACCGAATGTCGATAATACGGGAATAATAATTCAGGCGCTCAACGCGGCGTCCTACGGGCATATCCGAGGCTCTTTCGACAGCTATATGACGCTTGAGGTTATTTGCGATACCGACACGCTTGCTATGCTTGATATAATAAGAAAGAACGCGGTATACGATTTTGCGTCAATGTTTTCACCGGCGGTCAAGCAGATAAGCAGCGCGACTGTTTCGGCGTTTATCACCGCGGCTTCCGGAAAAAAAGATCTGACGTCGCTTTATACGGCCGCGGAAAGAGATTATCTGAATTACATGAACCGCACTTTCAAATGAGCGGCTTAAAAATGTAAACAATATGTAAACAATTCCTCTGCTGTGCGCGGCGGGACCGTTTATATGATATAATTAAATTTAGCTTTGGCTTGCCGAGGGCTCGGCTCGCGGAAACAAGGACTGGAACAGTCGTTTTCACCCGCCGCCTGCTGTGTCCTGCGGTAAAACAAATAAATATTTTTAAATTACCATGAGGTGAAAGAAAATGCTTAAAGAACAGAAACAGGAAATTATCCAGAACAACGCAACCCACGAAAACGACACCGGTTCTCCCGAGGTGCAGATTGCAATTCTTACCGCAAGAATCAACAACCTTACCGAGCATCTCAAGCAGAACAACAAAGACCACCACAGCCGCCGCGGCCTGCTTAAAATGGTCGGACACCGCCGCAACCTTCTCAACTATCTTATGAAGAAGGATATCAACCGTTACCGTGCGGTTATCGAAAAACTCAATATCCGTAAGTAATCGGATAAGGCGGACAGATGCGGCTTGAATCGCCGCAAGAAGAAGTAGTAGAAGAAGAAAGAAGAAGTAAAAGATGTTTGAAAATTTCAAGGTATTTGAATATACCCTTGCCGGAAGACCTCTTGTAGTCGAGACCGGCAAAATGGCTCAGCTTGCAAACGGCTCGTGCCTTATAAGATACGGTGAGACAGCTATTCTCGCGACCGCGACCGCTTCTGCGAAGCCCCGCGACGGAATTGATTTTCTGCCGCTGTCGGTTGATTTTGAGGAGCGTCAGTACGCGGTAGGAAAGATCCCCGGCGGATTTTTTAGGCGTGAAGGCAAGCCTTCCGAAAAGGCTATTCTCGCTTCCCGCGTTATCGACCGCCCCATCCGTCCGCTTTTCCCGAAGGATCTTCGCAACGATGTTGTGCTTAATTTGACTGTAATGAGCGTTGATCCGGACTGTTCTCCCGAAATAACCGCTATGATAGGCGCGTCAATTGCGCTCTCCATTTCGGATATTCCGTGGAACGGACCGATTGCAGGCGTTTCCATAGGCATGGTTGACGGAGAATTTATCGTTAACCCGACTGCTGCTCAGCGTGAAAAATCCGATCTCGAACTTACGGTTGCAGGCTCTCCGAAGAAGGTAGTTATGATCGAAGCCGGTGCAAACGAAGTGTCCGATGACGATATGTTCGATGCGATCATGCTGGCGCATGAGGAAACCAAGAAGATATGCGATTTCATTAATTCAATCGTTGCCGAGATCGGAAAACCCAAGTTTGATTATCCCTCATGCGAGGTCGACCACGATCTGTTTGAGGAAATCAAGGACAAGATTATCGAAGACGTCCGCGCCGCAATGGATACGGACGACAAGAACGTCCGCGACGAACGCATGCAGCCGATCATCGACCGCGTGCATGAAGAATATGACGAAGACGAGCGCGTAGGCGGTTTCCCGGCGGTGCTCGACGAGGTCATATACAAAACTCAGAAGTACGTTGTACGCCGTTGG
>JAQXSY010000081.1 GCA_029219205.1 Bacillota bacterium
TCAAAGAAAGTCAAAGTCAATAAATGGCGAAAATAAATAACCGCCGGGGGATTTTGGCGGTTATTTTAAATTAGCTCGCTTATTCTCGTTATATTTGATTATTTTGCGGTTTTACTGACTGTCCGGCGCATATTTGTTGAATGAATCGGCAAGCGCTGAAAGAGTGCGCGTGTCGGCGATGCCGGTTTCGGGCAGAAGGTTGCGTTTTTGAAATTCCCGTACGGCACATTCTGTCTCTTCGTCATATATTCCGCTGAGCGGAACGCTGCTCAGCGATAAATATTCGATGCCGGCGGTCTCGAGCATCACCTGAAGAATAAAGACTGCCGTTGAACTGTCGCCGGGAGACAAATTGTTGCCCTCGAGCACAAACGAAAACGGGAATGCCGGTTTGGAGGGAAGCGAGACGGCGTTGTTGTCTTCCTTTGCCTTTAGCAGCACGAGCCAAGTTGCGTAGTTTACTTCTCCCGTTATCGGCAAACCGTGCTGGCGTTGAAATGCTTTTACTGCAGCGGAGGTTTCGGGACCGTATATTCCGTCGACGTTGACTCTTGGAATGCTGCTGTCGGAGCGGGAAAGCGCAAGAAGAATGTTTTGTATCTGAATGGTTGCTTGAGTTTGAAAATCACTGTTCATTTGAAGCCTCCTGAGTTACATCGAAGCCCGGAAACTGTCCCGGGTTCAGGTATTCGCCGGCTTGTATTGAATTATATAAATTTGCAAGCTCGATCCAGGTCGATGCTCCGGCGATTCCGTTTATGTCGAGCCCGACTGCACGCTGAAAAGCGCGTACGGCTTCTGTCGTGAGCGGTCCGTAAATCCCGTCGGGCTCAAGCGGCGGAATTTGGTCTATAACTTTTCCGACTTCGTTCAGGTATTCCTGCAAAGCTTTTACATATTCGCCCTCGGAACCTTCGCTTAGCGCGTATCCCGGATACGGTCTTGCCGTGCTCTGAAAATCAGATTCGGGAAGAGAGGATATAATTCCGGCGTATACGTCGTACAAATTAGCGTATGTCTGCGCGTCCATAACTCCGGTCGGTTCGATTCCGTACGACTGCTGAAACGCCGAAACTGCGGCGGCGGTCTCGGGTCCGTAGATGCCGTCAATGGCTATTTCCGGGACGGTATTTACGTAACGCGCAACAAGCGCAAGCATATATTGGATTACCGTGACGTAGTTGCCTCTGTCGCCTTCCTTTAGAACTTCCGGAAACTGGTTTGTTACCTCTCCCAGAGTCAGTCCCTCCGAATCCAGCTCGCTCAGTTTTTTGACGCTGTTGAATACGTATACTATTCGGTACCAGGTTTTTTTTCCGACGATGCCGTCGGTTTCAAGATAAAAAATACGCTGAAATTCAAGCACGGCGTTTTCTGTCGCTACATCAAAAAGTCCGGTTGGCTCGGGTATTTTCGGTATCGACGGATAATTCACGGAGATGCGGTTCAGCCTCAGCTGAACAAAATATACCTGATTTCCGGCGCTTCCAACCTGGAGAGGCCGTATCGGAGCCGACAAAACAATGCCCTGTACCGGAGCGTTGCGGACTATCCTTATATTGTTGCCGTAATACTCGGCGAGAATTTCGGTGGCTATTAAACCTTCCTCGGCAAGATCAACCGAGCCCCATTGCGACAGCCCGGCGCAGGTTACTGTGGTGCCGTTGCAGTATTGTGCAAACAAAGGCTCGACAAATCCGCGCCGTGATATATAGTTGTTGAAAATTCCGTCAACGATATCGTTTATAGGTTTGAAAATATTTCGTCCGTTTATAAACGACTGGTCGATAGACGTGTCGTTTGTTATGTCAAAGTCGTATCCGCGCGAACGGTAATACTCGGTGTATACGCGGTTCAGTGCAAATGAAATTTGTGCGTAAATATTGGCGCGGAGCGCTTCCTCCGGCCATGACGGATATATTTCGCTTGACGCAACGTTTTTTATGTAATCCGGAAACGATACGCCGACGTTTTCCGCGGAGCTTCCCGGCGAACCGAGATGCACCGTTATGATCTCCGGAATATACGGAAGATTATCCAAAAGGCACCTCCTTAAAGATTCGGCGCAGAGCCTTCAAAATATTCGGTTGAGTCGGATGGTTCTCCGAGCGCGAGCGGGATCAGATTGACCGGCTGAAATGCGGTTACTTCGGAATATATCGCTACCTTGACGTTTCGCACCCGTCGGAATCCTGTTTTATCGGTATCTATGCTGTAAAAACGGTAGGGAGTGCCTCCTTCCGGCGTTTGAGCGAAGCTTTTCGGCGGCGCGGGCAGCGCGAATCGTTCCGTAACTCCGCCGGGATCGGTGAACAACACAGCCAAAACGTCGGAGTTTTCGCCGTCGTCTGAGCGTATGGTTACCATTGCGCCTTCAACCGGAAGAGCACCGTCCGCGGTTTTTACATAAACGCTGAGATAACCCATGTTTTCGGTTTCCAAAATTGCAACAACCTCCTGTAAAGTTAGTTTTACGATATAAATATATGTGTGTATAAGGATTATTGTTACGATTGTGAAAAAAACTCAATGCGGCGTCTTGAAGTGACATAATTCGCCGTTATGAGGATGTAAAATAAAAATAAGGATATTCTTCCAAAAAATGTAATAAGGGGGATTAAAAATGGATATTAGCAGAGAGGTACCGGGCGGCAGCAAAATCAGATATACATGCGGCGAAGACGGCGAAACGGTGATTTTTTATATAGGCGGAGAGCTTGATCATTACGGAGTAAAGGAGATACGCGAGCAGGTTGACGCAGTTATCTCGGCGAGCCGTCCCAAAAAGGTTACGCTTGATCTTTGCGGAGTAACCTTTACCGACAGCGCGGGGCTCGGGCTCGTTTTGGGCAGGTATACAAAGCTGAAGGATATCGGAGGAGAGCTGACGCTTAAAGGTGTGTCACCGGAATTTCTGCGGATACTTCGCATGGCTTCGGCGGACAAGCTGATGAAGATTGCTCCGGCAGAGGAGCGTAAAAAGAATGAAACAAAATAATAAAAGAAAGGATACGGACGTTCCCTTCGCGGATACTGACAGAAACGACTCGGAGCTCCGGACTTTATCTGAAATGAAAAAAAATATTATTAACCAAATGAAACTCGAAATTGATCCAAGACCGGAAAACGAGCGGCTTGCGAGAAGCTGTGTTGTTGCGTTTGTCATGCCGGCGGATCCGACGGTTGAAGAGCTGACCGATCTGAGAACGGCGGTGTCCGAGGCGGTTACCAATTCAATTGTTCACGGTTATGGCGGATTGCCCGGAAAAATTACCCTGACCGCTGCGCTGACCTCGGAAAAAACCGTGATAATCAAGGTAAAGGACGGCGGACGGGGCATTGATGATATAAAGCAGGCGATGCGTCCTCTTTTTACAACAGATACAACCGGGGAGCGAGGCGGAATGGGCTTTGCAATAATGGAGAGCTTCACGGACCGTTTGACTGTACGCTCAACGCCGGGGCGCGGGACGACAGTTACAATGGTAAAACGCTTCGGAGCGACCGAAAAGACTGATGTACGAGAATAACAAGGGGCTGATTGCTGCTGCACGGGCAGGCAGCGGAGACGCGCTCGAAAAGCTTGTAAGGCTGAACATGGGACTGGTCAAAAGCATTGCGTCGCGTTTCAGGGACAGGGGAGCCGAGTTTGATGATCTTGTTCAGATCGGAACCATCGGTATGCTAAAGGCAATCCGCAGTTTTGACGAAAGCTACAACACGGAGTTTTCGACATATGCGGTGCCTTTAATTATCGGAGAAATAAGACGGTTTCTGCGCGATGACGGAACTGTTAAGGTCGGACGCAGTATAAAACGCCGCGGCATTGACGCAATGAGAAAACAGGAGGCTTTTATTCGCGAGCACGGCAGGGAACCGAAATTAAGCGAGCTTGCGGAGCTTTGCCAAATAAGCTGCGAGGAGCTGAGCGAAGCGCTTGACGCGGCAAGTCCCGTTCATTCTCTCAATGAAAGCGTCGGAGAAGACGAGGGCACAACGCTTGAGGGTGTTATTGCCGACCGAGACGACCGTATTGGAAAAATGACCGATTCAATCGCGCTCAGAGAGGCTATCATGAGCCTGCCTGAGCTGCAGCGCAAGCTTATTGTGCTGAGGTATTACAAGGAGCTATCTCAACAGAAAACCGGAGAGATTCTTAAAATGACTCAGGTTAAAGTTTCAAGAGAGGAAAAAAAGATTATTGAGAAGCTCAGAAAAGCTATTTCGGGATAAAATTACGCAAAAAATTTGCCCCGATACTTGACAAATCCCAAAGGATTGTATATAATATATTTTGTGACATTTTGCGGACGGAGGGGCTTTTTTATGGTTATTGATATGAAACCCATCCTTAGCGGCGAAACGGACAAGATCGCTTTCGATATGGAGGGCGAGCTTTCGGAAGGCGCCGGCGAGCTTGCGCAGAATTATGATATTGTCTTTACAGATCCGATAAAAGTCAAAGGTGAAGTAAAGAACTTCTCCGGTTATATGACCTTTGAAATGACGGTTCATGTAAGGTACGGGACTAAATGTGCCAGATGCCTGAAGGAGCTTTTCAGGGAAGCCGAATATCATATGGAAAAGAACGTCGCCGTAAAAGGCAGTCTGCAGAATGAGGATATCGACGGTTACATTATTGTCGAAGGATCGGAACTTGATCTCGACGCAGAAATTGAAGAGTTGCTTATGCTTGAGATTCCGAGGAAACATCTTTGCCGTGACGACTGCAAAGGCATTTGTCCGAAATGCGGCAAGGATCTGAACGAAGGTTCCTGCGGTTGTCCCGAAAAGGAGACGGATCCGCGGTGGGATGTTCTTAAACAGCTGCTTTGAAATTGTAACCCGTGTAAATCTTGTGGCAGAAAATAATTATATTTCGATAAACCGAAGGAGGCGCGAATAACACATGGCAGTACCGAAGAGAAAAGTATCGAAGGCAAGACGTGATAAGAGACGCTCAAATGTTTGGAAGCTTGGTCTTCCCGGAATGACCAAATGCCCGAAGTGCGGAGAGTTTGTTCTTTCCCACAGAGTTTGCAAAAACTGCGGAACTTATGACGGCAAGGCTATCATTTCCAAGGAAGCGTAAGCCGGAGCCGTATGCGGCAGAATTGTATATTTTAACGGCGGGCGCGTAGCCGTATGCGGAAATGATTCGTATACGGATATGCGCCTATGCTATTATTATTTGAAAGCGGTGAGGTTTTTTGGTTGAAGTCCTGGGTGTGACGCCGGGTTCGATCGCCGAAAGAGCGGGTATTTCGGCGGGCGACTATATAATCAGTATTAACGGCGAAAAAGTCAGCGATGTTCTTGATTACCGCTTTTATCTGACAGAAAAAAAGGTAACGCTCAGCATACACCGCGGCTCGAAGCTGTTCGACGTTGTTATCGAAAAGCCCATGTATTCCGATATCGGGCTTGAATTCCGTACGTTTCTTATGGATGAAAAGCATTCATGCAGGAACAAGTGTATATTTTGTTTTATTGATCAGCTTCCGAAAGGCATGCGTGACAGCCTGTACTTTAAGGACGACGACTCGAGGCTCTCTTTTCTGACGGGCAGCTATGTTACGCTTACGAATATGTCCGACGAAGATGTTGATCGCATAATCAAGATGAAGACTTCGCCGATAAACATATCTGTACAGGCAACGGATCCCGAACTGCGCGTAAAGATGCTTAACAACAAAAACGCTGGTAAAGTTCTTGAGACAATGAGGCGGTTTGCTGACGGCGGGATTGAAATGAACTGTCAGGTTGTGCTTTGCCGGAATATAAACGACGGCGCGGCGCTTGACAAAACGATGCGAGACCTTTCAGAACTTTATCCGCATGTAACAAGCGTTTCGGTTGTACCGGCGGGACTTACGAAATTCCGTGAAAACCTGTTTCCGCTTACTGCGTATACGCCGGAAGAATGCGTCAGGGTAATTTCTCAGGTTGAAGCCTTTGCGGGGTACTGCCTTGAAAAATACGGCAGCCGTATATTCTTCTGTGGCGATGAGCTTTATATAAAAGCCAAGCTTCCTCTTCCCGAGGAGGAAGCCTATGAAGGGTATCCTCAGCTCGAAAACGGAGTGGGACTTATCCGTTCCATGAACGAAGAGTTCAACGACGCGATTCTTGATCTGACGGAAAAGGAACTTTGCGTTCCGCGCAGCTTTTCCATTGCGACGGGAGAGGCGGCATTTGAATTTATATCGTCGCTTATTGAAAAACTTAAAGAAAAAACCGATAAAATAAACTGCTGTGTTTATAAGATCAGAAACGACTTTTTCGGCGAAAGCATTACGGTTGCTGGACTTATAACCGGACAGGATCTGTATAATCAGCTTAAAGATAAGCAGCTCGGAGACAAGCTGTTTCTCCCGCATGTCATGCTCAGAAGCGACGGAGACCTGTTTTTAGACGGTATGAGTCCAAAGGAGCTTGAGAAAAAACTGAATATTGATATCGAATTCATAAAAAACGACGGTTACGAATTCGTTTCAAAGCTGTTTGGCGAAAAACGTAAAAAGAAAGGCAGGATAACATGGCGAAACCAATAGTTGCGATAGTCGGCAGACCTAATGTCGGGAAAAGCACGCTTTTCAACAAGCTTGCCGGCAAGCGTATTGCGATAGTTGAGGATACGCCCGGCGTAACCCGGGACCGAATATATTACGAGACCGAATGGAACGGACGTCAGCTGATGCTTATAGATACCGGAGGTATCGAGCCGAAGAGCGACAGCGCGATGCTTAAATACATGAGGCTTCAGGCGCAGATTGCGATAGATACCGCAGACGTTATAGTATTTATGACCGATGTGACGGTCGGGCTGACTGCGGACGACCGGGATATTGCGACGCTTTTACTGAAAAGCGGAAAACCGGTTGTTGTGTGCGTGAACAAGGCCGATAATGTCGGTGATGTTCCGCCGGAGTATTATGAATTCTACGAGCTTGGATTTGACGGCGATCCGATTGCGGTTTCGTCGCTTCACGGATCCGGTACCGGAGATCTGCTCGATCGTGTGCTTGAGCTTGTGCCTCAGGAGGATGTGGACGAAAAAGAAGAAGACGACGCAATACGCGTTGCCGTGATTGGTAAGCCGAACGCAGGCAAAAGCTCGATAATTAACCGACTGCTTGGCGAAAACCGCCTCATTGTTTCTGATATACCCGGCACAACGAGAGACGCGATTGATACAAGAGTCGAAAACGAATTCGGGAAGTATGTGTTTATTGATACCGCCGGCATACGCAGGCAAAGCAAGGTTGACGACAGGATAGAGAAGTTCAGCGTTCTTCGCGCAAAGCTTGCGGTTGAGCGTGCCGACGTATGCATAATTATGGTGGATTCCGGAGAGGGCGTTACAGAGCAGGATGAAAAGATTGCCGGACTTGCTCATGAGGCAGGGAAAGCGTCCATTATCGTTATGAATAAGTGGGATCTCATTGAAAAGGACAGCAAGACGACGGCGAAATTCACAAAGGACGTTTATGACTCGCTTTCATATATGACTTACGCGCCGCTGCTTTTCGCGTCTGCGATGACAGGTCAGAGAGTTGAACGTCTGTATGAAATGATAAACAGCGTTGTCGGGCAGGCGAGAAAGCGCGTTACAACAGGTATGCTGAACGATGTTCTCAACGACGCGATTACAAGAGTTCAGCCGCCGTCCGACAAGGGCAGGTATCTGAAGATATATTATATGACACAAACGGAGATTCAGCCGCCGACTTTCGTTATATTCTGCAACGATATCGAACTGTTTCATTTTTCATACAGGCGTTATATCGAAAATCAGCTACGCGAGGTCTTTGGTTTTGAAGGAACTCCAATTAAGCTTATAATACGTGAAAAGGGCGACGACAAAGTCTGAGTCGGAAAGGAAAGGGTAAAAAATGAGCTTTATAGAACTGCAATATAAAGGAATCCTCGGGATTTTTGCCGAAAGCGGAAAGCTGCACGTCGCGTTCTGGATAGTCGGTCTTGTCCTTTGCGCGATTATCGCGTACCTTTTGGGAAGCCTTAATTTCGGTGTTATTATTTCCGAAAAAAAGTACAGGGATGACATACGAACTCATGGCAGCGGCAACGCCGGTATGACAAATATGCTGCGTACATACGGCAAAAAAGCAGCCGCGCTTACTTTTCTGCTCGACGGTCTAAAGGCTGTTGCGGCAACCTTTATCGGACTTATGCTCTGCGGAAGGCTGGGCGGATATATTGCCGGGCTTTTCTGTGTAATCGGACATGTTTATCCTGTATTTTTCCATTTCAAGGGCGGCAAGGGCGTTGTCGTAACCGCGTTTATGATAATGGTTCTCGATCCGCTGGTGTTTCTTGTGCTGCTGCTGGTGTTTTTAATTATTGTCGGCTTTACGAAGTACGTTTCGCTCGGATCAATAATCTGCATGCTGATGTATCCGCTGGTGCTTTATAATTTCACGCCTCTTAATTCGGAAAAGTTTAAGGTTATTTTCGCGTTGATAATAGCCGTATTTGTTATTTGGCTACACAGAAGCAATATAACGAGGCTTCGCCAGGGAACAGAAAATAAAATTTCGTTTAAAAGTAAAAAAGAAAATAATACGAATAAAAAAACGGACGGCGAAGGCTGATCCGTTTCGGTAAATAAGGAAGGAGAAAAATATGCTTTTACAGGTTGAACAGGTTGCCTCGAGGATTCGCGAGTTGCGCGATATTCTCGGTAACGAGCCGGCGGAGATCGCTCAGACGATCGGAGTCAGCGAGGATACCTATATTTCTTACGAAAGCGGCGAAACCGATATACCGATCGGAAAGCTGTATCTGATTGCAAACGCGCTGGGAGTCGATCCGACCGTTCTTCTTTGCGGCGATGATCCGCGTATGGCGGATTACGCAATTGTCAGAGGCGGAAAGGGAATTGAAGTTCAGCGTTACGCCGGGTACAGATTTTCGGCGCTGGCCTATAATTATGTCGGACGCGAAATGGAACCAATGATAGTTACCCTCGAGCCGGATGATGATAAGCCGGATCTTGTCTCGCACGAAGGACAGGAATTTAACTATATTATTGAAGGAAAAGTTGCGGTTACGATACGCGACCGGGAATTTATTCTTGAAGCGGGAGACAGTATTTATTTTAATCCGGAGCTTTTGCACGGTCAGAGAGCAGTCGGCGGTAAAGCCAGATTTCTGACTGTGATCAACGAAATAAAAAAACAATGCGAAAGATAATAGCATAGCGAAAGGCATGGTCTGATAATGAACTTACTCGGTAGATTTCTTGACCGCACCGATTTTTCATCATATGACGATTTTAAAAAGAATTACAAGCTGAATATCCCGGATCATTTCAATTTCGGATATGACGTTGTTGACGTATATGCAAAAGAAGCGCCTGAAAAGCTCGCGCTGATCCGAACTGACGACACCGGATACGAACGCCGCATAACCTTCGGAGAAATGAAACGGCTTACGGACAAAACCGCGAACGCGCTCCGCCTTCTTGGCGTTGAAAAGGGAGACAAGGTGCTCATGATCCTAAAGCAAAGAGAAGAGGCGTGGATTACAATCGTTGCGCTGATTAAACTCGGCGCGGTATGTATCCCCGCGACCTTCCAGCTGACTCCGAAGGACGTTGCGTACCGCTGCGAGGCGTCCGGAGCGAAGCTGGTTATAGCGGTTGACGAGCCGGAAATTGTTGAAAACGTAACTGCGGCGCTGCCGCTTTGCCCGATTGGCGTGAACGCTGCGTTTGTCGGAGAAAATGTGCCGGAAGGCTTTGCCGATTTCAGAAAACTGGTTGAAATGGCGCCGGAAGATCTGGACAGGACTGTTACCGAAAACGACGATATGATGCTTATGTATTTTTCGTCCGGTACGACCGGAATGCCGAAAATGGTAGCGCATGATTATACATATCCGCTCGGACATATCGTTACCGCAAAGTACTGGCAGCATGTCCAGGACGACGGAATACACCTGACCGTGTCGGATTCCGGCTGGGCAAAGTTTGCCTGGGGCAAAATATTCGGTCAGTGGATCGCCGGAACCGCTGTTGTCGGGTACGATGAAGCCGGAAAATTCAATCCTCATCATCTGCTCGGCGCTATGGAACGGCTTAAGCTTACAACATTCTGCGCTCCTCCGACGATATACCGTTTCCTCATCAAGGAGGATATGAGCGGATACGATTTTTCAACTCTGCGTTATTGCTGCACGGCGGGAGAACCTTTGAATCCGGAGGTTGTTAAGCGATTCGGCGAGCAAACCGGACTTGAAATACACGAAGGTTTCGGTCAGTCCGAAACATCGGTTATACTGGCGAATTTTGGATGGGATCCGATAAAGCCCGGCTCGACCGGTAAACCGTCTCCGCTTTATGATATAGATATCGTTGACGAAAACGGCGAAAGCTGCGACGACGGTATCGTCGGCTCGATTGTTATCAAAAACGCCTCGTCGGCTCATCCTGCCGGCTTGTTCAAGGGGTATTACAATGACGAGGACGCAATGTCCCGTTCGTGGGTTAACGGCGTATACAACACCGGAGATATGGCGTGGCGCGATTCCGACGGATATTTCTGGTTTGAAGGCCGCGGAGACGACGTTATCAAATGTTCCGGCTACCGCATCGGACCGTTTGAGGTTGAAAGCGCTCTGCTCACACATCCGGCGGTTCTTGAGTGTGCGGTTACCGCAGTGCCTGATCCGATAAGAGGTCAGGTTGTCAAGGCAACTATTGTTCTTACAAAGGGAAGAGTTCCTTCGGAAGAGCTCAAAAAGGAACTTCAGAATCACGTTAAGCATGTTACCGCTCCCTATAAGTATCCGAGAGTTATTGAGTTTGTAAGCGAGCTGCCCAAGACGACAAGCGGAAAGATCAAAAGAGCGGAGATCCGCCGCAAAGACAATGGCTGAAACTTGCGGGTGTGTTCTGCGCAAAATTATAAAAATACCTCTTGCAATTTGCAAGGGAATATGATATAATACTAAAGTATGTAATTTGGGTATAATTTTTTCAGTTTATATATGGAGGTGCTTGAAAAATGGCAAAGTGCGATATCTGCGGAAAGGGCGTTACCTTCGGGCTTAACGTATCTCACTCCAACCGCAAAACCAACAGAGCGTGGAAGCCCAACGTAAGAAGGGTAAAGGCAGTTGTCAACGGAACTCATAAGACAATTCACGTTTGCAGCCGTTGCCTGCGTTCAAACAAGGTTCAGAGAGCTATCTGAGTCTGAAAATGTATTTATTATGTCCGATATGTATATATCCGGCAACATAATGATCACAGGTGAATGCGTATCCGGTAAATGCCGTGAGCGTCTTGTTTCGCTCGGATTTACCGTGATACGCTTAACTTCTTTTCGGGCGCTTCCGCGACCTGTTTCGTCACATCCCGACATGCTGCTGTACCGAAAGGACGGCGTTTTTTTGACTTTCCAGGGATATAAAGCCGAAGCCGAACGGCTTCTGTCAGCTTTTGGCGCTCGCTTTGAAGCAATACCGGAGCAGGGCGGCAGCGTTTATCCGCTCGATATTCCGCTTAATGCTCTTGAAATCGGAGATACTGTCTACGCAAATGAAAAATCGCTTTCCGAAAGCATAAAAAAAGACGCAAAGCGCGTCGTTAATATCAGACAGGGTTATGCGCGTTGTTCAACTGCGCTCGTTTCACCGAAAGCGGCGATAACTGCTGACAAAGGTATTGCGTCGGCGCTGAAAGCCGACGGTGTTGATGTCCTCGAAATATCGCCGGGCGGTATCCGGCTCGACGGTTACGGCTACGGATTTATCGGAGGGTGCTCCGGTAATCTCGGTAACGGACTCTATGCTTTTTGCGGCGATATTGAGAAGCATCCCGACGGTCGGGCGATCGTCGGATTCTGCGAAAAACATGGCGTTAATGCCGTGTCGCTCTCGGATGAACCGCTTTGCGACTGCGGCGGACTGTTAATACTGTAAAAAAATATTTCCGAATGCGGTATAAATACCGATTCGGAAATATAATATC
Source organism: Bacillota bacterium (assembly GCA_029219205.1). Lineage (GTDB taxonomy): Bacteria > Bacillota > Clostridia > Oscillospirales > CAG-272 > SUG1495. The sequence continues at coordinate 11,999 of JAQXSY010000081.1, forward strand.
TATTGTCGGATTCGTAAAAATTGGTCGGGAATCTAAAATCAGCCTTCCGATTCGGGCTGTTCAACGGCGGCTTCAGCGGCGCGCGCGAGTTCTTCATTATAAGCGGCGATAATTTTGCTTTCGAGCATAGCTCTGAATTCCGCATTAATGGGATGATAGATATCGCGGTATGTGTTGTCGGGATTTTTGCGGCTCGGCATTACAATAAAAAGCTTTTCGCGCGCATTTATGACCTTTATGTCATGCAGCGCGAGCTGATCGTCAAGTGTGATCGATACAATAGCTTTCATCGGTCCTTCGTTATCAAAAAGCTTTCTAACTTTGATGTCTGTTATTTCCATTTTAACCCTCCGTTGTGATGATGTTTTTCTCTTATATCAAACAGTATACAATATAATTATTAACAATTAAACAAACCAAATTGTCTTATGTATGAATTTTTATAAACACTATATTAATAATTATATCAGAATCATTAACACAGTGAATAAATATACGTGAAAATGAATTGAGGTGAGCCGAAAAAATGCAAAAAAACTTTCTTGAACAAACAATAGGCAAGGATGCTTCGGTATATTTTATCGGAATAGGCGGAGTAAGCATGTCGTCGCTTGCCTTGATCACGAAACGCAGCGGACTCAGAACCGGCGGAAGCGACCGCAGACTCTCTGAGGTGACAGATACTTTGGCAAACGCCGGAATTAAGGTCAATGAGGGCCATCGCGCCGAAAATGTTGAAGGATATGACGTCGTTGTTTATACTGCTGCTGTTGGAGAGGATAATCCTGAGCTGAAGCACGCGCGAGAGCAGGGGCTTTGCGTTATGAAACGTGCGGAATATCTCGGCATGCTTATGAAAGGAAGCCGAAACCGTATCGGAGTTGCCGGCACACACGGGAAGAGCACTGTTACGTCTATGCTTGCGGAGATTTATATGAGGGCAGGTCTCGATCCTACGGTTGTAAGCGGCGCCGAGCTTTGCGATATGGGCGGATGCTACCGCGTCGGCGATGGAGACGATTTTATTTTTGAAGCCTGCGAGTATAAGGACTCCTTTTTGTCGTTTTTTCCGACTACTGCCATTATAACCAATATTGAATACGATCATTCGGATTATTTTAAATCCTTCGAAGGAATGATAGAATCATTCCGTAAATATTCGGAGCTTGCCGGCAGGGCAGTACTGAACGCAGACGACCCCGTGAGTGCGTCGCTTGCCGAAGGATACAGCGGCGAGCTTGTGACCTGGTCTGTACGCGGAAACAAAGCGGATTATTCGGCTGAAAATTGCGGATTTGATCATGGAAAACCGTCGTTCGATATCGTTTACCGCGGCGACAGGCTGGGACGCATATCGCTTGAGGTGCTCGGCAGTCATAATGAAGCCGACGCCATGGCGGCGTCAGCTGCCGCTCTTTCCGCAGGAATTTCTTTTGAAGCGGTTAAAGAAGCGCTGAAAGAATTTCACGGAGCAAGACGACGTTTTGAATTCAAGGGAGAACTTAATGGGGCGAAAATTTACGACGATTATGCGCACCATCCCTCCGAGATAAAAGCGGTTCTGGAAGCGGCAAAAGCCGCGTCAGACGGCGGGCGGGTTGTCTGTGTTTTTCAGCCGCATACGTACACTCGGACAGAGCAGTTTTTGGACGGCTTTGTTGACGCGCTCTCGATGGCCGACGTCGCCGTGCTGACAGATATTTATGCGGCGCGCGAGGTAAATACAAGCGGGATTTCGTCGAAGGATATCGCAGACAGAATAAAAGGCGCGGTTTATGTGGGAAGCCTTAATTCGGCAGCGGATTATGTACGAAAAGAAGCGCGCGAAGGCGATACCGTAATTCTCATGGGAGCCGGCGATATCATAAGCCTTGGAGATATGCTGCATAAATAAAATAACGCAGAGCTTAAAAATATAAAACAAAACACGGATTAATCTTAAGGATTAATCCGTGTTTGTTTTTTTAAACTTTAGCTTCTTTTATGCCTGCTTCTGTAAAGCGCGCGCGAATCTTTTTAAGCTCTTCGTTCGAAAGCGGCTCGGTGTTTTCGTATTCATAGGGTATACCCAATTCCTTGTATTTGGGAGTTCCAAGCCGATGGAAGGGAAGAAGCGTTACAGGAAGATCGAAGCGCTCGACAATTTTAATTATTCCGTCAAGCTGATCGGAATCGGTATTGAATCCGGGAATAAGAGGAATACGCAGAACAATGTTTGCGCCAATATTCTTAAGATGCTCTATCGTTGACAGGACGACCGAAAGATCGCCTCTGCATATCTCACGGAACTTATCCGGGTCGGCAGTTTTCAGGTCTGCCAGAAAGAGGTCGGTCAGTTTTGCGATTTCGTCAAGCTCTTCGGGAACAAACGAAAGCGACGTGTCAACCGCAGTATGAAGTCCGTTCATTTTGAAGAGCCTGAGAAGCGCAAGACATGTGTCGCCCGAACAAAGCGGCTCGCCGCCGGATATTGTTACGCCGCCGGATGATTGAACGTAAAATTCGTTGTCGGCCATTACGTCCGAAACTACGTCGTTTATATTGTATTCCTTGCCTTTTCCGTAAAGGCTTTCGGGATTATGACACCAAGGGCATCTGAGACAGCAGCCGGGAAGAAAGACCGTTGTCCTTATTCCGGGACCGTCGCCTACTGAAAAATGCTGTATGTTGAAAACATTGATTGTCATGGCCGGTTCCTTTTCGCGTTAATACTGGACGGTGCGGTTCAGAATATCCTGCTGAACTTCGCGGTTGAGACGTACAAAATATGCGCTGAATCCAGAGACGCGGACAACAAGATTCTGATATTTTTCGGGATGCTCCATAGCGTCGATAAGAACTTCGCGTGAAACGGAGTTAATCTGCATCTCCTGCCCGCCTCTGCCGAAGTATACGCGTACGAGCGCGCACAGACGTTTTATGTTGTCGTCGTTTGAGAACATATTCGGAGAATATTTCTGATTGAGAACGGTTCCGCAGGCGACACGGCTGTAATCCGGCTTTGAAGTCGACTTAACCGTACATGTCGGACCGCGGTGATCTCTTCCGTATGTGGGAGACGCGGCGTCGCTCAGCGGCTCGTGGGCTTTGCGTCCGTCCGGCGATGCGGCGCATCCGTGTCCGGCGCCGATGTTGCTTGTGTTTGAGGCGATTGCGGTATAGAATCTTCCGCCGTCTGCCTGACGGTACTGGTCAAACAGATCAGAGTTGTATTTTACGAACCATACGGCGTATTTGTCGGTCTTCTCACAGTCGTTTCCGTATTTGGGAACTGCAAGCAGCTGCTGGCGAAGGTCTTCGTAGCCCTCATAATTTGCCTTGAGCGCTTTGATTAGGGTTTCCATAGTGACGGTGCGGTCTTCGTATACGAGCTTTTCTATTGCTGAAAGAGAGTCTGTTATTGTTCCGATGCCCATGAGGCAGGCGCCGTGAGCAGACGGATAGATTGTTCCGCCGTCGTTTATATCGAGACCTCTCTCGATGCATTTGTAGGTAAGGCACGACATAAAGGGATTAACATAATTCTGACGGTTGAATCTTGCGTTGCTTAAGCGCTGATTTAAAGCATATTCGGAAGCGGCGTACGCAAGCTGCTTTTCGTATGCCTTCATGAATTCGTCCATTGACTTGAATTCGCACGGATCGCCGGTATCGATACCTCTTTTTTCTCCGTTAAGCATATCGCATCCGCGGTTAAGCGTGTATTCGAGAATTTTGCAGTTATCGAATCGGCCGTCCGACCACGGCGGCTGTGAACCGGGAATAAAATTCTCGATGCATCCTACCATGCAGTAGTTATTTGCGTCGCGCTCCTCATAGCCCATGTGCTTCAGCGCCTTTATATTGGGAATATCGTTCATGAGCGCCGGATATCCCAGTCCGGTGCCGATAACCTTCAACGATTCGCAGAGGAATTCGTCGGGAGTGAGCGGATTTATTCTTGCGGAAAGGTTCGGTCCGGGTATATTGCATTTTCCGACGGAATACAGGATGTCATAGGAAAGGTCGTTTACTGCATTTTCTCCTTCCGGAGTAATTCCGCCTATGCAGATATTGTTTACATCATCGCCTATCCAACGGCTGTGGTCATGATGATGCATAAATGTGTTTTCAAGCAGTGTGCGGGCGTCGTCGCGTGTGATTATTCCGGCGTCGATATCGTGCTTATAGAGCGGATACAGATACTGGTCAAGTCTGCCCAGCGCCATTGCGTAAAGGCCCTGATAGCTGAAGGCGGTGTGCGCCATCCAAACAAGCTGCAGACCTTCGTGGAACGATGCCGGAGGTTCCGTCGATATGCGTTCGCATACATCGCGGACAATCTGTTTATCGGATTTTGCTCCGAAATCCTTTAATAATTCCGAAAAGGCTTCCATCTCAATCCGGCAGGCTTCAAGGAATACCTGTTTTTCACGGTCGTCCGCCCATCTTTGCTTTGATTCTTCAATGTCCGACAGAATCCCTTTAACTCCCTTGCTTAAAAGCAGGTCGTATGCGGGAGCGTAGTGGTCTACACCCTGCTGGAAACCGAGTCTTCCGAATCTGTCGTTGTAGTTCTGATAATAATTGACCTCTTCATCCGAAGGACGCGGTATTATTACCGAACGAATATTTCCGAGAATCAATTCGTTTTTGTAGACAAATTTGGGAATGTGTTTAAGAAGGTATGCAAAAGCTTTTGCTCTGGCAATCGGAATGGGACTGTGAAGGTCTTCGGTAAAGCCTTTACCGCGCAGATAATTCAGTCCGTAGAAAAGTCCGGCGTCTTTATTAGCCTCATGATCGGCCGTTATTTCAGCTCTTAGAGCTTCGGTTACATTATCGTACATAATAATACCTCGCAAACTTATGAATGATTCGTTTCGGGCAGAGAGCAACAACTCCCTCGACATGATATTATCATAAAAAACATGAGTTGTCAATAAGGTTTTTTATTGTTTATCAACAGAAAAATCAGGGGTATAATCGCTTACCGCGCTTTCGGGAGACTGAAGGAATCCGTTGAGGATTCCAAGAGTTTTCATATACTCCGCCGCTCTAGAATATTCCGTTTCGCTCACTCTGCTCGTCAGGTTTTTAAAGCGCTCCGGCATTCCGTCCTGCGGGGTATACTGGCACATAAGACTGAAAAGAATCTGATCCGGATTGAAATTTTCTCTTACTGCGTCAAGCACGTCGAATGTGTTTTCCAGCTCTCCAGGGAGAACAAGATGACGTATTATTACGCCGCTTTTCATTATTCCGTCGCTGCCTATGACGTACGGCCCGGTCTGTTCGAACATTTTCTTTATTGCGGCCAGCGCGGTTTTGAAGTAATCGGGAGCGTTTGAATACTTGCCGCCGCATTCGGCCGAACCGTATTTGAAGTCCGTCAGGTATATCTGGACTTTGTTTTGCAGCATTTCTATTGTTTCGGCTTTTTCATATCCTCCGGTGTTCCATACAACCGGAACCGGAAGAGGCTCGTTCAGAGATTCCGCGATCACATTTGCAAAATGAGTCGGCGTTACAAGGTTTATGTTGTGTACGCCCTGATTTATCAGCTCTTGGTAAATCGAACGAAGTCCTTTTGCGTCGAAAAGAGGCTGAGAAGCGTCGTAGCCAAAGCTTATGACGTGATTTTGGCAGTAGACGCAGCGCAGCTGGCAGCCCCGGAAGAAAACGGTTCCGGAACCGTTTGCTCCGCTTATGCACGGCTCCTCCCACATATGCGGTCCGAAGCGGGACACTCCAGCAAGACTTCCGGCTTTGCAGTAGCCGAAGCCGTATTCGGGATAGCGCTCCGCTCCGCATTCCCGCGGGCAGAGGCGGCAGATGAATTTGTCTTTTGTCATACGTTTTCCTTTTTAAAAGTACTGACAGGCACACGAACCGTTCCGGCGGGCTGAGCGGTATCAGTATATTCTTTGAAGATGTTGTTTGATAACGTTTTTTAGACTTTGCCTAATGCCGGAAACGGCTGTGCCTCTGTTCAGCGCACAGCCGTTTGGAAATAATAAATTCTGGTTTAATGGATCCGCCGTTTTGGCGTGATTTGTGAAGAGCCGGCAGAATCGGATTACTGCTGTTTTGCGGATTTTAAAGTGCTTCCGTCTCCGGCGCGGCTTTCAAGAATCTTTTTTGTTTTGCGGTACTTGATAATCTTCGGAATTGCTATAACTGCCGCAAGAAGCAGTATTCCGGAAATAAGCAGCGTTATGTCGAGAGCTATGGAATACTTTTCCCCGAATAAAATGCTCGGGACGCGGTGAGATACCGTCGAAACGGAGGAAATACAGTTTTCGCCGTTATATCCGTCTGCCTCGGTCAGCTCGTTCGCGGTATTGCCGACGGAAAGACGCACTTTTGCAACGGAAAGGTATTGGTCACAGATAAGCGCGGGTTTTGTTGACGTTATCTTAAGCTCGGCGTCGGATACGTTGAGTTTGTATGTGCCGCGTATTGAGTTGTCAGCGCTGAGCTTCATTCCTGAGTTGACGGTTACTCCGTATGCGTCGACTGCATAACCGTCGGCGTTTGGAACCGATATCTCCATGTTGCCGCCGACAAGCGCAATGTTGGCGTCGTCCGCTCTAAGCCCGGCTTCGCCCGCTTTTATCCGGTACGTTCCGGAATAAAAACGAATGGTCTTGTTTTTTTCCTGTGAAAGCACTATAAATCCCGCGCCGTCCGATTCGAGAGTCAAAGTGCCGTTTCCGCGGAAGGTTACGTTCCCTCCGCAATAGACCGCTGCCTTTGACGCTTTTATGTAGTTGTTGCCTTCAATGTAAACAACGGCGTTGTCGCATATTTTGAGACCGTAGTCGTCCGTCGTATCGATGTTCAGATTGTTCAGGTGAAGCTCGTCGTAACGGTTCATCCAGGTGTAGCCGTCGCCGCGTATGTTCTGGCGCGGATTCAGTATGCTTACCGTTTCTTTTATGACTTTGCTGGCGGATACGGAAAAAGGCAATGCGAGAACCGTACCCAATACTATAATAAAAGAAATCAGCGTTCCGACTATTTTTTTCATAGCTAAAGCTCCGTTTCCCGGTTTTTATTTATCATTCTATCATAAAGCACGAGAAATTTCAAGTATTAAGTGTTAACCCTTTTTGAGCGTTAGTTTTTCATCTTTTTTGTAAAAACAAGTACGGCGCAGGTCATGACAGCAGCTGCATATGCTATGACCCACCAAAGGTCAGGGAAAATCTCTCCGAAATTGCCCGAAATAGCCGCGCGTCCGGCATTGACCGCATGTACGAAGGGAAGGGCTTCGGCGATTTTTTTGAAGGCGCCGCCGACTTGTTCTAAGTCGAACCAAGTTCCCGAAAGCCACGCGGTCAGATTTGTGAGAAGCGCACCGCACAGACCGCCGACCTGTCTGTCGTTAAAAATGCTTCCGCAGAGGAGTCCCATTCCGATAAACAGCACTGCTGCCGGCATGAGCACGATTATACACATCAGAATTTCCGGAACAGGCTTCAAGCCCAAGCATACAGCGGTTATAAAGCATATGCAGATCTGTGCGGCGGAGATCGGAAGAAGCGGCAGGGTATAGCCAAGTATAAAATCCGACGCTCTCATCGGAGACGTAAATAGCCTTATCATGAAAGCTCCCGAGCGGTCTTTTGAGATAAGCGTTGCCGAAAACAGGGTTATAAACGACAGACCGAATACGGCGATTCCCGGAGTCAGACGGTCAAGCTCGAAAAGCGAAACCGGTATGTTTGACTGTATGGCGGTGAGGAGAAGAAGCAGGACGATAGGGAATCCCAGTCCGAAAATCAGATTTATTTTGTCACGCAGTAAGTCCTTTGCGTTTCTTGCGGCAAAAGCGCGCATTTTTCTGTTCATAGCTGTCAGTTAACCTCCTTTCCGCCGGCAAGCGCCACAAACGCGTCCTCAAAATTTGCCGCGCCTGCTTTTTCGATCAGCTCGGAAGCTGTGCCGACAGCGGTCATCTTTCCTTTTGACATGATTCCGATTCGGTCGGAAACGGCCTCCGCTTCTTCAAGATAATGCGTCGTTAGAATTATCGTGGCTTTCTGCTTCAGCGACAAAATCATTTCCCAAAGACTCCTCCGTGCGATTATGTCTAATCCTACTGTTGGCTCGTCGAGAAAAAGAATTTCCGGCTCCGATATCAGAGCCATTGCAATGCTCAGTTTTCGCTGCCAGCCTCCCGAGAGCGTCGAGGCTCGGCTTTTCTCAACCTCCGCCAGACCGGTCTTTTCAATTATATCGCCGGTTTTAACTCGGGCTTCGGCTTTTGTGTGACCGTATATTGCGTATATAAGCTCAAGATTTTCACGCACCGAAAGATTCGGGGCAACCGCCGTTTCCTGAGGCGATACGTTAATTATCTTCTTGACCTCATAAGATTCGCTTACTATACTGCGTCCGTTCAGAAATGCGTCTCCGGAGGTCGGGCTTGTCAGGCAGGAAAGCAGCTTTATTGTCGTTGTTTTTCCCGCGCCGTTTATGCCCAAAAGCGAAAACAGTTCGCCGCTGTATATTGTTAGATTGAGCGAATCAACAGCGGTCTTGCTCTTATATCTTTTTGTCAGCCCGGCAGTTTTAATTGCCTCATTTGTTTCATTCATTTTTGTCACCTGTTATTTTTTTGATTTTTTCCGCAAATTCAATTTCGCCCTGATCTTTTCCGCTGAAAATTGCGTCTGCAAGCGCCCTCATGGTTTCAGCGCGCTCAAGCGCTATTCCCCGTTTTGAGTCTGCAAGAAGAAGAAGCGTGTCTCCGGGATATAATCCGAACATCTCCCGCACTTCTTTTGGTATGACTATCTGTCCCTTTGGGCCGATCTTAACGGTGCTCATGAATTTGTCTTTGTCACCGGTTTTTTCTGACATAATTCCTCCTTGGTAAGAAAAGTATAACTTGTATAATTAGTATAACACAGTTCGACTTGTTTGTCAATTTTTTTCTTGCAGTCGGGTAGATAATGTGATATAATATTATGGAATAAAAAAAGTGGCGCCGCGTTGTTTCAAAACGGCGATTTCGGGGTACAATGCATTGAAAACGGCGCCTGAAAAGTGTTTATCATATGGAAAAAACAAGCGGGTCAAATGAAATAAAGAGGGTTGTTGCGGCGCACGATCTATCCGGCTTCGGAAGATGCGCGCTGACGGTGGTTATACCGGCTTTGTCGGCTATGGGTTATCAGGTTGTTCCCATGCCGACAGCGCTGCTTTCAACGCATACGGGCGGTTTTAAGGGATTTTCGTTCCTTGACCTCAGCGACGAGATAAAAAAATTCGGAGCGCATTGGCAAAGCCTCGGGCTGAGCTTTGACGCGATTTATACCGGATTTCTCGGAAGCGCGGAGCAATGCGGCATACTGAGCGATTTTATAGATGCGTTCGGCGGTGACGGAACGTCGGTGCTTGTCGATCCGGTGCTCGGAGACAACGGCAGCGCATACGCGACGGTCGGCGAAGCTCTGATCGAAGAAATGAAAAAATTGGTTTGTAAGGCGGACATAATTACTCCGAACATAACTGAGGCTCATTTTCTTCTCGGTATGCGCTGCGGAAGACGGACGGAATCTGAAATAAAAGATATGCTGAAGCGTCTGTCCGCTATGGGACCGGAAAAAGTTGTAATAACCGGAATCAGGAACGGCAGAGAGCAGACCGAAAACGCCTTTTATGATCGGGTATCCGGAACATCCGGAATTTACGGCGTCGATACGGTGCACGCAGGCTATCCCGGAACAGGCGATTTGTTTGCGTCTGTGCTGCTCGGAAGAATGCTTTGCGGAGACGCGCTTGATGTTGCCGTACGTTTTGCCTCCGAATATGTCAGAGAAGTTATTTCGGATACGCTTAATGCGGGGACGCAGCCGCGTAACGGCGTGCTGATAGAACATCATTTAAAGGAGCTTATACCATGAAAAGCACAAAAGAATACATCAGAACCATTGCCGAATCCGCGCTTTTCTGCGCGATTATATTTGCCGTAACCGCGTATATGCCGCGGATACCGCTTGCAGGTCAGGGCGGGTATATCCACCTTGGCGACGCATTTGTGTATCTTGCCGGCGCAATGCTTCCTCTTCCGTTTTCAGTTATGGCAGCCGGACTCGGAGGCGCGCTTGCGGATCTGCTGACGGGTTACGCCGTTTGGGCGCCTGCTTCGTTTGTTATAAAAGCGCTTGCCGCCTTCTGTTTCACAAGCCGGACGAAAAAAATACTATGCAAACGTAATTTTGTTGCTCAGGGGCTCGCGGCGGTAATAACAATCGCGGGATATTATTTGTTTGAGGCGATTATTTCGAACAATTTTGCCGCTCCGCTTGCTTCTGTGCTGCCGAATCTTGCGCAGGCGGCTGCCGCTTCAATCATATTCTGCGCATTCGCGCCTGTTGCGGACAAGATAAGAGCTGCTGTTTTGAGCAGAAAATCATAAGAAGGCGTTAAAAATGGGAATCAGAAGAGTATTCATAATCGTGCTTGACAGCTTTGGGTGCGGCGCGCTGCCGGACGCTTCGGCGTACGGCGACGAAGGCTCTGATACGCTGCGCAGCGTGACGTTGTCCAAATGCTTCCGGGCGCCGTTTCTGACTTCGCTTGGACTTTTCAACATTTTCGGTAATCGTGAAAAATCTGTTCCTGCCGCTATTCCCGTCGGGGCGTACGGACGCGCTGCCGAGCGCTCGGCAGGAAAAGATACGACTACGGGTCACTGGGAGATTGCCGGGCTTGTCTCGAAAAAACCGATGCCGACCTATCCCGACGGCTTTCCGGAAGAGCTTATACAGAAAATTGAAAAAGAAACCGGAGTCGGAATTCTCTGCAACAAGCCGTACTCCGGAACCGAGGTTATAAAGGATTACGGCCGCGAGCATATAGTGACGGGAAAGCCTATCGTTTATACCTCGGCGGACTCCGTTTTTCAGGTTGCCGCGCACGAGGACGTGATGCCGCTCGAAAAACTTTACGAATACTGTAAAAAGGTACGCGCGCTTCTTGTGGGCGAAAACGCAGTCGGAAGGGTTATCGCGCGCCCGTTCAAAGGCGAATATCCGAATTATGAGCGCACGCCGTACCGTCATGATTATTCGGTTGCACCGCCCGAGCCGACGCTTCTTGATTATCTGAAAAGCTCCGGTTTTGACGTAATCGGCGTCGGAAAAATCGGAGATATATTTGCGATGTCCGGCTTGACCGAAAGTATTCCCACTCACGGAAACGAAGAGGGGATGAAAGCCGCTTTTGAGGCTGCGGGACGCAATTTTACCGGGCTTTGTTTTGTGAATCTGGTCGATTTCGACTCGCTCTACGGGCATAGAAATAATTCCGACGGTTATGCAAAGGCAATAAGCGAATTTGACGCATGGCTCGGAGATTTTCTGAAAAAACTGAACGACGACGATTTGCTTTTAATTACCGCAGATCACGGCTGCGACCCTGCGACGAGCAGTACGGATCATTCAAGAGAATACGTACCGATTATTGCATACGGAGCGAAAGTTTGTCCATGCGATCTCGGGACAAGGACGACTTACGCGGACATCGGTAAAACCGTTGCCGACATTTTTTCGGTTGAAAACGATCTCGCGGGAGAGAGCTTTGCCGGACTGCTCGGATGCGAAACTCTTTACGGAGAGCTTGCCCAAAAGGCGATTGAAATGAGAAAAATGTCGTATTCGCCTTATTCCGGATTCAGGGTAGGCGCCGCGCTGCTGACGCGCGAAGGTAAGGTTTACGGAGGGTGCAATATTGAAAACTCTGCGTATCCTGCCACCTGCTGCGCCGAAAGAACCGCGTTTTACAAAGCGCTGAGCGAAGGAAAGCGTAATTTTTCTGCTTTGGCAATCGCCGGAGGAAAAGAGCCGGGAGACGCCTCCGAACTTGCTTCTTACTGCGCGCCCTGCGGAACCTGCCGGCAGGTAATTCGCGAGTTCTGCGGCGGTAATTTCAGGATTATTTCGGTCAAATCTAAGAACGATTATAAAATATATACGCTCGATGAATTGCTGCCGTTTTCGTTCGGACCGGACGATCTCGGCTGACGGGCTTTTAAAAGAGGTATCGTTATGGAAGAGGTTCAGTACCACATTCATTGCAGACGGGGAGATGTCGGCAGGTACGTAATACTTCCCGGTGATCCGGGCAGGTGCGAAAAAATTGCCGAATATTTTGATTTTGCGGAGCGTGTTGCGTCTAACCGTGAGTTTACGACATATACCGGCACGCTTCTCGGAGAAAAGGTTTCCGTTACTTCAACCGGCATAGGCGGACCGTCGGCAGTCATAGCTCTCGAGGAGCTGTGCGCGTGCGGGGCGGACACTTTTATCAGAGTCGGAACCTGCGGCGGCATAAATCTTAAAGTTCAGAGCGACGACTGCGTTATTGCTTCCGGAGCAGTCAGACACGAGGGAACGAGCCGAGAATATGCTCCGATTGAATTTCCGGCGGTGCCGGATTTCTGCGTCACAAGCGCACTTGCGGAATCTGCCGAAAAGCTTGGATACAGGTATCACGTCGGGGTTGTGCAGAACAAGGATTCGTTTTACGGTCAGCATTCGCCCGGACGTATGCCCGTTTCGTACGAGCTGCTTGAAAAATGGGAAGCCTGGAAACGGCTCGGAGTTCTTGCAAGCGAAATGGAGTCTGCGGCGTTGTTTACCGCGTCCAGTGCGCTCGGCGTAAAATGCGGGACGGTGCTTCATACGGTATGGAATCAGGAACGGAAAGCGGCCGGTTTTTCCGAACCGGACGCGCATGATACCGACAAGGCTATACGCGTTGCGGTCGGCGCCATAAAACTGATGATCGAAAAAAGCCGCTGAGATAAAGGATTTCGCGGCAGCAGGATATTTGAAAAATGATAACGCGCGAATGATTTCATAAATTGTTCGCGCTGTTCTATATGTCGGCAAAAAATGCGTTTTTAAGGTATGCTTTATTTAATGAACCGTATAATTCGGAGAAGAAAATGAAAAATGACACGGTTAAGTTTGAAAGATTGACAAAACAGAATTTCAGCGGATATTCCTTTGATTCCTTTGTGCGTCATCAGGAGGTAACGCAGTGCTGGCGAAATGTTGACGGAGAATGGAAACTCCTTCCCGTTGTATTTACGGAAGAATGGAACCGGGAGGAATGCAGACGCATAGCGAAAAACATTTCCGAAAATCTGGATAAAAATATTATCGGCTACGGCGCATTTTCAGACGGAACGGTAGTTGGATATATTACTGTCGGAACTTCCTTTTTTGGAAGCAGAGGGCAGTATGTACAATTAGTTGAATTTGAGGTATCGGAAGAGTACAGAGGGAAAAAATCGGAAAAAGGCTGTTTGAACTTGGCTGTGAAGCGGCCAGATCAATAAATGCCGAAAAACTATATATATCCGCACATTCTTCCAAGGAGTCACAGGCGGCATATAAGGCGCTTGGATGTGTTTACGCCGATGAAATAAATGAAAAACTGGCCTCAGAAGAGCCTTGCGATGTTCAGATGGAATACGCGCTTTAGTTTGTAAAAAAGGACGGGGGCAAATAACCCGTTTTATTTGTCCCATGAAAGCCGGTGAGTGCAAATACAAGGGCGGGAAAATGTTGATCTCTTTTTGCAAAACGGCATTGTAATATTGAGAGTTGTTTTTATCAAAGTACAGTTTACAAGAGACTACGCAGGGTAGGTATCTGTCGGGAGGTGTCCCGCCCTTCAGATTTTCCATGTATTGTTCATGCTTTCGCATGTTGGCGGCTACGGTGGTAATCATCAAGTCCACCACTTACCGCTTGTCGTCAAAGGATACGCTGTCCCAAGTGTCGAGATAGCCGGAAATCTGGCTGATTTGTTCTGGGCTGATAGATTACTAAGGAGAACTATATGAGACGGGTAAAGAAAAGAAAAAAGAATAAAATATTAATTTTTATTGTGGCTATCTTGCTTTTTGTATGTGCAGGCGTTGCGATATCCAGTTTGCATAAAGCAGGTAATATTTCGCCGGAAAACTCGTCCGAGACAACAATGGAAACTATTGAAACTCCAAGTACAACCGAGCCCGTACAAGAGCTTCGAGGAACTGTAAAAGATGCTACAATGAACACTCTAACTGTTCAAGGTGAAGATAATCATGAATATTATTTTGGAACAGACGGTGTAAATATTTCAACTGGTAAGACCGGAATAGTGATTGGGAACCCAGTGACAGTTTTATATCATGGGGAATTAGATTCGAATGTATCTGTACAAGAGGTAGAATTGCTTTCCATTACGGTTACGGATGCCAATCCAAATACTCCACCTGCAACAGCAGCACAGGAAGCGCAAGAAATTCTAAATGCAATGACACTGGAAGAAAAAGTAGGACAGATGTTTATTGCACGTTGCCCTGGAATAAATGGTGCCCAGAAGGTAGAGGAATATAATCTTGGAGGCTATATTCTTTTTGGCCGTGACTTTTCCGAAAAGACAAGAGATGAAGTTATCCAAAATATTCAAAGCTACCAAAGTGTAGCAAAAATCCCCATGTTTATCGGAGTAGATGAAGAAGGTGGCACAGTCAACCGTGTCAGCACAAACCCCAATTTACGGGCTGTGCCCTTCTGGTCCCCTCAAGACCTCTATGCTGAAGGCGGATTTGATTTGATTCAAAG
>JAQXSY010000082.1 GCA_029219205.1 Bacillota bacterium
CAGCCAGGATCAAAGCCGCAATGCGTTTTGTTCTTTTCATTTCCGTCCTCCGTTTTATATATGTAAATATTTTTTAAATGTGACAATATTTCATTCTACATTATACTCTTTTTCGTTCAGCTTTTCAAGTATATTTTAAAATTGTTACACAATCTAAACATTTATTTTTATGAGACGGACTTTTATCCCAAATTGTTCCAAAAAAGCTTCGATTTCAATAAAAAAACTGCGGAGACGCCGTATAACGTCTTCGCAGTCTGACATAAAATCCGAGCTTTCGCCTTGTCTCAGTTATAAAGCGGGTGCTTTTCGCAGAGGCGCGTAACCTCTGCGCGAATATCGTCGGCTTTTGATTCGAATTCCGTAGCGGTAAGCTTAATCAGCTTGCCTATCTTGCGCATATCGTCTTCGTCAAAGCCTCTTGTTGTCGCCGCAGGCGTTCCGACGCGTATGCCGCTCGTTATAAACGGACTCTGAGGATCGTCGGGAATTGCGTTTTTATTTACGGTTATATAAACCTCGTCGAGCTTTTTCTCAAGCTCCTTACCGGTGACTCCGAACGGTCTTAAGTCAACAAGCATAAGGTGGTTGTCGGTGCCTCCGGAAACCAGCTCGAAGCCCTCGTTTACCAGCGTTTCGGCAAGAACCGCCGCGTTCTTAACAATGCGCTGCTGATAATCCTTAAATTCGGGGCGGAGCGCTTCTCCGAAGCAGGCAGCCTTTGCCGCGATTATATGCATAAGCGGACCGCCCTGTGTTCCGGGGAATATCGCTTTGTTGAATTTCTTGCCGAGCTCTTCGTCGTTGCAGAGAATCATGCCTCCTCTCGGTCCTCTGAGAGTCTTGTGCGTGGTCGTCGTAACAACGTCGGCATAGGGCAGAGGAGAAGGATGAAGTCCGGCTGCGACAAGACCGGCAATATGCGCTATATCGACCATTAAATATGCTCCGCACTTGTGCGCGATATCGGCAAAGCGCTCAAAATCAATCGTACGCGGATATGCGCTCGCGCCGGCAACGATAAGCTTGGGCTTTACCTCCATCGCCGTCTTTTCAAGCAGATCATAATCGATACGGTGAGTTACGGAATCTACACCGTACGGAACAAAATTGAAGTAGGAACCGGAAAAGTTAACCGGACTTCCGTGCGTAAGATGTCCGCCGTGAGCAAGATTCATACCCATGACAGTATCTCCCGGCTTAATAAGAGCGAAATACACCGCAGTGTTTGCCTGAGCGCCGCTGTGAGGCTGAACATTTGCGTAATTGCAGCCGAAAAGCTTTTTTGCACGCTCAATTGCAAGATTTTCAACAACGTCGACGCATTCGCATCCCCCGTAATAACGCTTTCCCGGATATCCCTCGGCGTACTTGTTTGTCAGAACGGTTCCGGCGGCAGCCATAACCGTCTCCGACACAAAGTTTTCAGAAGCGATAAGCTCGATGCCCCGTTTCTGGCGCTGATATTCGCTCCGTATCGCGTTTCCGAGCTCGGGATCGTTTGATGTGATGAAATCGATGTTTTCGTTTACCATTTTTCAGTTCCTTCCGATATATATTTTAATTTTTTTTGCTTTTTTCCACACCTGCAAGCGGATTTTTTTCCATAGCCTTCTTCATTCCCTCATCGCTGACGTGTGTGTATATCTGCGTCGTATTCAGCTGTTCGTGCCCCAGAATATCTTTAAGCACGCGTATATCCACCTCGCCGGTCTGATACATGAGAGTCGCCGCCGTATGACGCAGCTTATGTACAGACAAATGTTTGTATTCAAGCCCTGCCAGCCTCAGATACTTGTAAACCATCCATTGTACGGTCTTGATGCTTATCCGCAAATTACGCGAGCTTAAAAACAAAGCGTTCGAATGCTTCGGGTCAATAGGTCTGCCGCCGCCTCTTACGTCAAGATATGCACGAAGCGCAGACGCGCACGCTTCATTCAAATATACCGTCCGCTGTTTTGCCCCTTTTCCGGTTACCGTCAGCTTTTCAAGATCGGGGCTGAGATCGCTGAGATTGATGCCGCAAAGCTCCGAAAGACGCATTCCGCAGTTCAAAAACAGCGTAATAATCGCATAATCGCGGTCGCGTGTTTTGCTTGTCTCATCAGAGGAAACGCATTGGAGCAGTTCAAGGCTTTCTTCAAGCTCAAGATGCTTTGGAAGAGACTTTTCAAGCTTTGGATTTTCCATATCCTTTAAGGGATTCTGACTAAAGCTTTTTTTGGTAGAGGTATAATATTTATAAAAGCCGCGCAGCGACGAAAGCTTGCGGGCTCTCGTCCTGGCGTTGTTCATACGGTCATTTTTGACAAAAGAAAGAAATTTGTTCACCTCGTCAAAGGTCGCCGCACTGTAAAAATCGAGGTCCGCGCCGCCGATATACATATTGTCAAACTCCTCGCCCTCGTCCAAAAGCCCTTCGCG
>JAQXSY010000083.1 GCA_029219205.1 Bacillota bacterium
CTCATAGGCGAGATACGAATGAGAGCCGCAAAAGACGAGCGCGTACTTGTAACCACGCTTACGATGCGCATGGCGGAAGATCTGACCGAATATCTTGAAATGAACCTGATCCGCGTAAAATACATCCACCACAGCGTGGATACAATGGAGCGCATGGAAATCATACGCGACCTGAGACTGGGCATGTTTGACGTACTTGTCGGAATAAACCTGCTCAGAGAGGGGCTTGACATACCCGAAGTGTCGCTTGTGGCGATTCTCGACGCGGACAAAGAAGGACTTCTGCGTTCCGAAACGGCGCTGATACAGACGATAGGCAGAGCGGCCCGCAACTCCGAGGGAAAAGTCATCATGTACGCGGACACAATAACCCAGTCAATGAAATGTGCAATCGACGAAACCGCGCGCCGCCGCAGCATACAGAAAGCGTACAACGAAGCGCACGGAATCAGTCCGCAGACCGTCAAAAAGGCGGTGCGCGAGCTTATAGAAATCGGCAAAAAAGAGGCGAAAAGCTCAAAATCAAGACTGCCCGATCGCGGCGTTCCCATACCGGAGCAGGACAAGCCCAAGCTTATTGAAGAGCTTACAAAGGAAATGAAGGCGGCGGCAAAGAAGCTCGACTTCGAACGCGCCGCATACCTTCGCGACCGCATAGCCGAGCTGAATAAAAAATAAGCGATCGGTCGATTTTTCAAGAAATAATTCCGAATAGCCCTTGACAAAATCCTTATATAATGATATAATATATAACACGATTTTGAGTACCTTTAGCTCAGTTGGATAGAGCAACTGCCTTCTAAGCAGTAGGTCGAGGGTTCGAATCCCCCAAGGTACGCCATACGGTGGGTGTGGCCTAGTTGGTTAAGGCGTCAGGTTGTGGCCCTGAAGGTCGTGGGTTCGAGTCCCATCACTCACCCCAAATAAAAATCCGTTCTCACAAGAGGACGGATTTTTGCTTTGTATTGGGATTGAAGCCGCCCCCGCTGATAAAAAAATATATTTTTCAAATGCACGTTTTCGGCGCGGTGCGGCGCAAAATAATTGCAGAATATTCCGGCACAAGTCCATATAAGAATCTGCCGGCGGCATTTTTTGATTTCTGCCGACAAAAAAATCCCGTTTTTCACGTAGTTTTTCACAAAAACATTTAGATTTTTTTGCAGGAGGGAAAATGTATGACGGAGAAAAAATATTATAAAGCATACGACGACCGCTACCGACAAGTGCATGAACAGAATCTGCAATGGTTTGACGAAAACCCTTCCCCCATTGTAGCCGAAACGATCCGCGATTTTATGATTTCACGACGGCACAGGATCCTTGAAATCGGCTGCGGAGAAGGACGGGACGCGCATCCGCTGCTTAAACAGGGCTTTGACCTGCTGGCAACCGACGTATCTCCGGAGGCAATTTCCTTTTGTCAAAAGAGAATGCCCGATTACGCAGAGCGTTTCCGTGTTCTTGACTGCGTCGCTGATAAAACGGACGATACATTTGATTTCATTTACGCCGTCGCGGTTGTACATATGCTGACGCGGACAGAAACGCTTTTTACGGCTTCATCCGGCAACATCTGAAATCCGGGGGAATTTCGCTCATCTGCACGATGGGCGACGGCATAATCGAACGTCAGACCGATATACAGACTGCTTTCGACCTCACGGAGCGCGTACATCGGCAGACCGGAAAAGCCGTCCGAATTGCCGGCACCTCCTGCCGGATGGTCAATTTTCAGACTTTTGAAAAAGAAATGGAGCAAAACGGCCTTGCCATTATAAAAAAAGGCGTTACCGCCGTTCCGGGTTTCCCGCAGATGATGTTTGCCGTGGTCGAAAAGTCCCGCGCGAGCATTTAATTTTTATCGACAGGCGGCGTAGCGAGCGGTTGGCATCAAAGCAGGCCGTTTCTTTCATATTTAAACGAAAAACCCCTGATTTACGGGGTTTTTGTGTTTTTTTATCGGCGGTAACCGTAAGCAGAGATTTTTTGTACTGAGACATTTTTTACGGCTTTGTTAAAAAATAAAAATCATTGAGATAATATCCGTCTTAGGCGGTAATAATAATTTCAAGAAAAAAATATACAGAGGATTCGTTTTATGGCAGAGATTATTATTATCGGCGGAGGCGTATCGGGACTTTCCGCAGGAATTTACGCTCAATTATACGGACACAGCGCGGTTATATGCGAAAAGCACAATATTGCGGGCGGCAACCTGACCGGCTGGAGACGCGGAGGTTTTGTAATTGACAACTGCATTCACTGGCTTACCGGCACGAATCCCGTCACAAAGACTTACCGGATGTGGGAGGAGCTCGGCGCGCTCGGAGGCGTTGAGGTTTTGCAGGGAGAGTCGCTCTATACCTGCGAATTTAACGGACAAACCCTGTCTCTTCACCGGGATCTGCAGAAAATCAAGCAGGAAATGCTTGAGATTTCCCCGTCGGACGAAAAAGAGATAAAGTCGTTTATCCGCGCGGTTGAAGCGGTACAGGCTTTAAGCGGAATTGCCGGCGACCGTCACAGCGGGGGGCTTACGCCGCGCAGGCTTGTTTACGGAATACCGGCTCTGCTAAGATGCTACGGCGTGACGACCGACGGGCTCGCCGCAAGGTTTTCCCATCCGCTTTTGCGCTCTTTCATACGCGCGTTTTTCGGAGGCGAATTCGGAGCGCTTGCGCTTGTAACTGTTTTTGCCGTCTTCTGCGGCGAAAACGGCGGAGTTCCTGCCGGAGGCTCGCCCGCCATGGCGGAACGTATGACGGAACGCTTCAAATCGCTCGGAGGGAGACTTTTGCTTGAAAAGGAGGCAGAAAAAATCAACCGTACGGGCAACCGCGCCGTTTCGGTTTCGTTTACCGACGGTACGGTGCTTAAAGCGGATTATATAATACTCACGACAGATCCCGACGCCGCGTTCGGACGTCTGCTCGACCTTCCCATGCCGAAGCAGCTGAAAAAATTATATTCGGATCCGAAAATGAAACGGTTTTCAAGCTGTCAGTGCGCATTTTCCCTGAATATGTCCGAGCCGCCGTTTCGCGGAGGATATATTCTTGAGGTTCCGGAAGAATACCGCGCCGTTCTTTGCGCAAAACAGATTATTGTTCGTGAATTCTCGCACGAGCCGGGTTTTTCGCCGGCAGGGGAAAACATTTTACAGACAATAGCCTTCTGTTATGAAAACGACGCAAAAAATTTCATACGTCTTCGCGACGGCGACAGAGAAGCGTACAGCCAAAAAAAGCGCGGGCTTGCGGACGCCGTACAAAAACTGCTTACCGCAAAATTTCCGCAGCTTGACGGCAAGCTGAAGTGCCTCGACGTCTGGACTCCCGCAACCTACCGGCGCTATACCGGCTCAAAAACAGGGTCTTATATGAGTTTTGCGCTCCCCGCCGGTACTCTGCCGCATAGGATAAGCAACCGAATCGGCGGAATTTCAAATGTAATTCTCGCAACGCAGTGGCTTGAGAGCCCGGGCGGTCTGCCGATTGCCGCAGAAGGCGGCAGGAAAGCGGTTGAGACGGTCCTTGCGCTTGAAAAGCGTGCAGAAACCGCAAAACGGAAGCGGGCTCGTATATTCCGGGCGGAATCCGAAGCGGCGCCGGAGACGGTTTAAAACAATACCTGCGCATCGCCACGGAAAACGCCCCCGTTTTTAACGCGGCTGCGCGCCGCCGCCGGAGTACAGCTTTGTATTTTTGCGGTTCCACGCCTAATTTTTTCACGGGTTGTCAAAAAAACAACGCGCGGATGCTTGAAACGTCATGCGGTTAATTGTTATAATATAAATAATATATAAAAGGGGGCGTTAACGGTTTATGAACAATATCGGCAGAACAATCGCAAGACTGAGGGCTGATCTTAAGCTGTCTCAGGAAGAATTTGCTTCGATTTTCGGCGTATCGAAGCAGTCGGCGCAGAAATGGGAGCGCGGAGAATCGACGCCTGATCTGAATAAGCTTATACAGATATCAAAAAAATTCAATATTTCTCTTGACGCGCTCGTGCTGGACAGCAACGCCAGACTTTCCGGAGAGACGTCAAAAAAATGCGTCTCACCCCATTATGAATCCGTTTCGGGACACGAGACATATTCCGCTTATCTCATGACGGAGTATACGCAGTCCTACGAAGAAGGCAAGGACATAAAGCCGTATAAGGAGTTGTTTTCAGCGGCGGCAGGTCTTCCGAGAGGAGAAGTTAAAGAAAAGATCAGCGAAACTCTTTATGAAGCGGCGCTGAACTGTCCGCAGAGAAGCGATTTCGGCTATACCGAGCCTTCCGACCTTGAAGGAATACGTTTGCTCAGAAAAAAGCATCCTGTCAGTTCCGATTATGAAGCGGAGGGTTTGCTTGAAAAGATTCACGGAGCCTGGACCGGCAGAATCTGCGGCTGTATGCTCGGCAAGAGTGTTGAAGGCATCAGGACGGGAGAGCTTGTTCCGTTTCTTAAAGAAACCGGCAACTATCCCATGAACCGATATATCCTCAGCACGGATCTGAACGAAGCCGTCTGCTCAAAATATTCGTACCCGTTGGCTTCAAGGCCGTATACCGACAAACTCAAGTCCATGATCCCGGACGACGACACAAATTACGTCGTGATGGCTCAGCTGCTCATCGACCGCTGCGGAAGGGATTTCACTCCGTATAACGTGTCCCAGCTGTGGATCAGCTCTCAAAGCAAAAACGCATACTTTACGGCGGAGCGCGCGGCTTACCGTAATTTTATCAACGGTTTTCAGCCGCCGGAATCCGCGGTATATAAAAATCCGTTCCGCGAATGGATAGGCGCGCAGATAAGGGGCGACTATTTCGGATACATAAATCCGGGAGATCCCGAAAAAGCAGCGGAAATGGCGTTCCGCGACGCGTCGATATCGCATGTCAAAAACGGTATTTACGGAGAGATGTTTGCTTCTGCCGCGATTGCCGCCGCAGCTGTGACGAACGATATCGAGGATATACTGCTGGCAGGACTTGCCGAAGTTCCGTATACCTCGCGGTTTTATGAAGAAATCATGTCGGTCGTCAGCGGCTTCAGGAACGGAGTTTCATGCGGCGACGCTTTTGACGCGATTCATAAAAAGTATGACGAATACACGGAGCACGGCTGGTGTCACGTTCTGCCGAACGCAATGATTGTTGCGGCGTCGCTGCTCTACGGCGGCGGAGACTTCGGAAAATCGGTATGCCTTGCGGTTCAGACCGGATTTGACACCGACTGCAACGGCGCGACCGTCGGCTCCATACTTGGCATGGCAAACGGCTTCCAAAGCATCCCGGAATACTGGTACAGACCGTTTAACGACCGTCTCGAGACCACAATCTTCGGAGTCGGTACGGTAAGCATCCTTGAATGCGCACGTCATACGCTTGAGCATATACCCTCAAAGGCGTAACGCTCCGCGAAGACAAATTCCGCCGTAATAAAACTTTTTATATTATATCATACTTTTAAGGGTGAACAAAAGGGTGGCGCGTGATGCGACACCCTTGAATCTTTAATTGATTTCTCCAATCGGTACACCGTTTTCGGTAAGATTAACATAACCATCTTTAATTAAAATATCGAAAAGATGAGTTTCGGGATTTTCCCCCTGCGTTATACCTTGAACTCTCGTTATACCGTCAGCGCCCTTTTGGAAGGACAAGTCATACCACTGCGAATAGATTACGGTTTCGTATTCAACTTCATTCGTTTCTTTATCTTGAACTAAGAAAATAAAGGTAAACAATCCGCTTGTTCGTCCAAAAATCAAGCTGCAATTTTCTTCCTTCCCGTCACCGTCAACATCAAAGGTTGCTTTGTCATATACGGCAGAAATCATGTTAAAGTTATCAATGATCTGAAACTCAACCCAAGCTCCGTGTGCTTCAAAACGATACTTACCGGGAGTAAGAATAACATAATGTTCGGAAAGGTAATAAGATACTGTATTCTCATATTCGAACTTAGCTGTATCATTATCTCCGGCTATATTCATTCCTTTGCCAGCCAAAATCTCACGGTAAGCTAGCCACACTCCCTTGCTATCCAACTTTTCGAGAGATGAGCCATTATACCTATATACTTCAAAATCGGGACCAATATCAACATTTTCTGTTCCGTTGTTTACCCAGTAAATATCAAATATCATATTCCCATTTTCAAAGCGAACTTGTTTGAAATCTATGGTGACATCTTTCACATCACAACCGAAATCCCGAATATAGATATATGAGAGTTTGTCGGAATCACTTGCGGGTGGAACAAAACCATATATTAGGTTGCTTGCGCCGAGATTGAAATCATTACCTACTGTGAACTCAGCCCAAGCTTTATAAGAAACGTATTTATCTCCTTCCTTCACCGAAAAAGGAACCATAAATCTATACGTACCGCTCTTTGATATATCAAGGTGCTCTGCATTATAACTCTTTGAAGCTGTTTTATTCTTTCTTAGCGAATAACCTATGGTGTTGAAAAATCTTTCTTCATCGAAATCGGTATCCATCCATTCTTCACCAACCTTATATTCGACGGTAAACATTTCACCATAAGTAACTTCTTTGTCCGTTTCATTGTGCCAAACAATATTGAAAATATTTTGTCCGCCTTCGTCTTTATCTATTGACTTAATGGTTATATATACACCTTCGTAGTCCGTGTAAATCTCTCCGTGCGGTGACAGTGACATAGAATCATCATCTTTTTGTGGAGGATTTGTTAAGAAGCAAACCGCAACAGCAACACAAGCAGCAACCGCCGCTATAATGATCCAAAACGCAGGCTTCTTGTAATTGAGCACAGACTTTACGCGATCCTTAACGCCAACCTCACCAAATGCAAGTGGGCAAGCCGCTATCATGCGGCGGTTCACACTGCAAGTCAGAAGTGCTTGGGAGTAATCGGCTCTCGCATCGTGATCAAGTTCCTTAATAACCTTTTCGTCGCAAGCCAGCTCAATGTCACGGCAGAGCAGAACGTAGCCGAGCCACATCAGAGGATTGAACCAATGGAGCGTAAGAAGAAGAAATCCGAGAGGTTTAGAGAGGTGGTCTTTACGGCGAATGTGCGCCATTTCGTGTGCAACAACGTGCTCCATTTCCTTTTCGGACATATTGAAAGGAAGATATATCTTCGGCTTGATAATGCCGAGCACAAAGGGAGATACCACGTTCTCGCTCTGATAGATGTTATCTTTATAAAGCACCGCCGTTCCGATATTACGTTTTACTTTCGCATAACCGATAACGGTATAGATGAGAAGTGCAACCATACCAACGACCCAAATTGCTGCCAGCATGGGAATCCATATCTGCAAGGGATTTGTGCTGTCACCCGGAGTAGGGGTAAGCGACTCAACGATTATAGGATTCAAAGTGTTATTGAGTATCGGTATCCCCGTATTTATCGTTGGCGTGTTATCCGTCATTATATTCGGACTTACAACCTCGGAACTCGGTATCAAGCTGAGTACGCTTTCAATTGAGAACGGGAAGATAAGGCGAACAGCTACAAAACTCCAAAGCACAACGGTGATCCACTTGGGTGCTTTCTTCAAAATCAACCGCAAAAGGAGCACGGCAAGCACAATATAACTTGAGGAAATACTCATATTGATAATCTGTAAGAATATCTCAGACATGATTATTCTCCTTTCCGATAACGGTCGATCATCGCTTGAACGGCATCAATCTCTTCATCGGTAATCTTTTGATGCTTGGTAAAAGCGGCAATGAAGGCAGGGAGCGAGCCTTCAAAGGTTTTCTCAACCATTTCGTTGATTTCGGCTGCCTGTACTTCATCTTTTGTGACAAGAGCAGAAACAACAGAGTTCTCGTTTTTGAGAACGCCTCGTTCCGATAAGCGCTTGATTACAGTATAAGTCGTGGTCGGTTTCCATCCGAGCTGCTCTCGGCACAAATTAACAAGTTCTCCACTTTTTATAGGCTCGTGTTCCCATAAGATAAGGCAAAAGCGGTATTCGCTTTCAAATACTTTTGGTATTTCCATATCGACCTCTCCTTTTCTCTAATCCGTTAGAGTATATATAGTCTAACACATTAGAGTGAACATGTCAAGTGGTTTTTAAAAAAATTCAATGGTGAATGGAGGGTATTTTTGAGCCATAAAAACACAAAAAGCCCTTGTAAAACAAGGACTTTTGTGTTAGAGTGCAATTTTATTGCCTCAATATGTTGTAATGTTATAAAAGGGAAACTTTTAGTGAAGTTAAAATTACGCAAATACCTCTTCACTATTCACTCTTACTTATTACCTGAAATCCTGAATGCGAGTTTATTGAAAAGTAAAAAGGTAATAGTGAAAAAGTAAAAATCCTGAACGCTTTCGCATTCAGGATTTTTTGGCTCCCCCTACTGGACTTGAACCAGTGACACCCTGATTAACAGTCAGGTGCTCTACCGACTGAGCTAAGGAGGAATATGAAACCGCCAAATAATGAATTTGGCGGTTTGTGTTGGCCTTGACTTATCTTCCCGGACCGTCTCCAGTCAAGTATTTTCAGCATCACGCAGCTTAACTTCCGTGTTCGGAATGGGAACGGGTGGACCCTGCGCATCAAAAACACTAACTTCATTGGTGCACCTTCAGGGACTCGAACCCTGGACCCACTGATTAAGAGTCAGTTGCTCTACCAGCTGAGCTAAAGGTGCGTCATATTGGCATACCTGAAGGTTTACCTATAGTGAACATAAATAATGTTCACTCAAAACCGAATAAAGAAACTGGACGAACACGAAACACAAGGATGAACAAGTCCGCTGTCAATATATTGCGTATGCATATTGACTTGAAATGTTCAAGCCCTCGGTCTATTAGTATCGGTCAGCTCAATG
>JAQXSY010000084.1 GCA_029219205.1 Bacillota bacterium
ATATACAATACTGCCTGGATTATGCTGCACAAGTTGCAGGATATGTTGTATCCGAATATGATGCTGTTCCGGAATACAAAATTGACCGTTTTGGGGTTTGATTTTGAAAACCTGTCTGTGATTTGTTTTTTAAATTGCGCGGAAAATGCGCCGAAAAAGCCCGAAACCGCACAAAGAAATTTGATAACTATCAATCTATAAAAGCACTTTGTTTTGCAAAGAGTGTATCAATAAATTGAATTTTAATTTTGCATTGGCGGTTAGGCACATTTGTGCTTAACCGCCTTAATTACCATAGAACAAAAGAGACAGGTGCTGTTGGGGTTTTCCGTTCAATATAAGTGTTTCATTTAAACAAAGCTGTGACGGTAAGATGGCTCTGAATTTTTAAAAAAAGCGCAAACGCAAACAAAACTTTAACATTTTTGTGTTATACTGTATAATGAATTACATTATATTGCGGAGATAATACAATGTTTAAGATATTAGTTGTTGAGGATGATAAGGAGCTGAATAAGACGGTCTGCTCTTTCCTGAATCAAAGCGGATACGAATCGACCGGCTGCCTAAACGCTGAGGATGCCTATGATGCGCTGTATGCAAATATGTTTGACCTCATTGTATCCGACATTATGATGCCCGGCATTGACGGCTTTGAATTTGCACAGACGGTCAGACAGTTAAACGAGAATATCCCGATTCTCTTTATGACCGCAAGGGATGATATTGCTTCAAAGCAAAAAGGATTCCGTATCGGTGCTGACGATTATATGGTGAAACCCATTGATCTTGACGAGCTTTTTTTGCGTATCGGCGCGCTTCTTCGCCGCGCCAAAATTGCCTCAAGCCGAAAATTGGAGATCGGCAACTTTGTGATGGATGCCGACGAGCATACCGCATATCTGAACAAGACGGAAATATCTCTTACCAACCGTGAGTTCAGCATTCTTTATAAAATGCTTTCCTATCCGAAAAAAACTTTTACAAGAACGCAGCTAATGGATGAGTTTTGGGATTCTGACACAGACACCACGCCAAGAGCCGTTGATGTTTATATGACAAAACTCCGCTCAAAACTTGCCGACTGTGAGGATTTTGAAATTAAAACCGTTCACGGTCTCGGCTACAAGGCGGTGATAAAATGATAAGCGGACGAGGGATGAAAGCGTTTTTCAGAACGATCAGCAACTTCTTAATTTTTTTCCTGCTCGTGGCTTTTGTTATTACCTGTTGTTTGACGTTGTTTATATCCACATTGCAGACAACATTGGGCGTTACTTTCACGCAGGAGGAAATATCGGCTGCCGCAAAAGCAACTATGACAAATGTGATAGTCATCAGTCTGATATTTGCCGCGATTGATTATCTGCGCCGCAAATTAACAGTGCAGCGGCCCGCGCAGAAAATCACGGAAGCAGCTGCCAAAATGATTGAGGGAGATTTCAACGTACGTATTGAACCGACAGCCAAATTCGCCACGGACGACACCTTTAATGATATTATCGAATGTATAAACAAAATGGCAGAGGAGCTGGGCAGTGTTGAAACGCTGCGTACTGATTTTATCGCAAATGTATCCCACGAAATGAAAACGCCTCTTTCGGCTATGCAAAACTACGGTACGCTGCTGCAAGCTCCCGGCCTGTCCGACGAAAAAAGAATCGAATATGCGAAAGGCATTACCGACGCCTCGCGCCGCATGGCGGATATGATGACGAACATTCTCAAATTGAATCGTTTGGAAAATCAGCAGATATACCCGCAGACATCGGAATTTGATCTCGGTGAACAAATCTGCGATTGTCTGCTGCAATACGAGAATGTTTGGGAAAAAGAAAGCATTGAAATTGAAACAGATATCGCAGAAAACGTTATTGTAAAAGCAGACGCGGAACTGCTCAGCCTTGTTTGGAACAATTTGTTTTCCAATGCCTTTAGGTTTACAAAAAGCGGCGGCACTGTATCTGTTTCTCTGACTGCCGACGATCATCACGCCGTTGTTGAAGTCAAAGATACCGGATGCGGTATGACGCCGGAAGTCGGCGCTCATATTTTTGAAAAGTTCTACCAGGGGGACACGTCCCACTCTGTACAGGGCAACGGTCTTGGACTTGCTCTTGTAAAACGAGTTATTGATATTATGAAGGGCGAAATAAGCGTTGAAAGTGCAGTTGATGTCGGTACTGCCTTCACTGTAAAAATACGGAGGGCTTGATATGGACCGGAGAAAAATCGGCAAAGCCGTTTTATTTCCGCATATCGCGATACTGCTTGTTTTACTGCCGGTTTCAACGGTACTGCTTGTATATTCGATGGCATTTGAAGGCACAGAATCGGTTATCGCCTATGTCTCCTATGTGCTTGCCGCTTACACATTGACAATTTGGTGTGTCAGAATACCTTTTTTAATTGATTTTTTGAGAAAATTCAGTAAAAAAAACAAGTTTGCACATCGGTGGCTTACAGATACTCATTTTAGAGTAAATGTTTCACTGTACGGCTCTCTGCTGTGGAATACGGCATATGCTGTTTTTCAGTTGGGACTCGGATTTTGTCACCATTCATTTTGGTTTTTTTCTTTGGCGGGATATTACATTTGCCTTGCTGTTATGCGTTTTTTCCTTGTAGGTTATACAAGCAAGCATAAGCCCGGGGAAAAAATGACGGAGGAACTTGTCAAATACCGTGCCTGCGGCATTGCGTTTTTGCTGTTGAACTTGTCACTTTCAATAATGATTTTCTTTATGGTGTACTGGAACAGAACCTTTAAACATCATGAAATTACAACGATTGCAATGGCGGCATACACTTTTGTAACCTTTTCAGCGGCAGTCGTTAATATTGTTAAATATCGCAAATACAACAGCCCCGTGTACTCGGCATCAAAAGCAATAAGTCTTGCAGCTTCCTGTGTTTCAATGCTTACGCTTGAATCGACAATGCTGACTACGTTCAATGACGGTTCAATGGACATGACAGCTCGCAGAATTATGCTTGGAGCAAGCGGGGGAGTCATATCTGTATTTATCATATCAATGGCAGTCTTTATGATTGCTCATGGAACAAAAAAGCTAAAGCTGTTACAGTCAGAAAAGGAGTAACATATGGAAAACAAAGACAACGAAACCTTCCGTTTAACCTATTCTTCAAAAGAGCAGGAAGAGATAAAAGCAATAAGAAAAAAATATGCCGCACCCGAAGAAA
>JAQXSY010000085.1 GCA_029219205.1 Bacillota bacterium
AAGGACAAGATGAACGAAACCAAGGACACAATCATGTGGGATATGTGCGAAGGCGATATCTCGAAGGTCAGCGGACGCACGGCGTTTGCCGCAATGAAGAAGGGCGACAAGGCCGCTTCCGAGGTTGTTGACCTGTACATCTCCATGCTTGCCTGCGGATGCGTTAACATGATTAACATTTTCCAGCCCGAAGTTCTTATCATCGGCGGCGGAATCTGCGGCGAAGGCGAATACCTCACAAAACCGCTCAACGAGTATATTGACAAAGACCAGTATACCAGAAGCGCCGGAAAGAAGACCGTTATCAAGGTTGCAGAGCTCGGAAACGACGCCGGTATTATCGGCGCGGCTGTTCTCGGTCAGCAGTCTCTTTGATTTGTAATACAAATTCTATAAACGGCATAAAATTTACGGAGGAAAAGCTTTTTTCAGAGCTTTTCCTCCGTATTTGCGTTTGTAAGCAGTATGCTTTTGCCTCGTATCTCGATTATGCCGTATGAATACGGGTATGACGATATGCTTCCCGGGTTGAACAGCCTGAGCGGCTTTTGTCCTCCCGGCGGCTCGCTTATGTACGTGTTGTCGGGCGTGTGCGTGTGTCCGTAGACAACAACGTCGCTGCCCTCCGACGCTCCAAGCGATATCAGTCCGTCAGCAGTGTGCTTTGCGTGCTGAATGTGTCCGTGTGTCATAAGGAAGTTATAGCCCTCAAAGCTTATCCGTCTGACAAGCGGCGCGTCCGCCGTCTCCCGGTACACGGCGCCGTCGCAGTTTCCCGATACCGCAAAAAATCCGATCCGTCCGCTGTAAAGCTCCTTCAGCGTCATATAGTCGCGCAGTCCGTCTCCCAAAAACAGCACCGCGTCCGCGCTCCCGAGGTGCGCGCGCACCGCCTCGTCCATCTCTGCAGTCCGTCCGTGCGAGTCCGAAAATACCAGCAGCTTCATTTTTGTACGTTCTCCTTTTCCGCGCGGTTATTTTTTGTCACGGTAACACCCGGCGCGGCTTCTTCATAAAATATTATTGATCTTAACGTGAAAGGGTGAATAATTTGAAAGTTGACAGCGATCTGCTCGCCAGGCTTAAGGGGATGGACGAAGAGACGCTTCGCCGCGCAATCGGAATAATCGCGGATTCCGTAGGCGCAGACTCAAAACAGCGTGACAGAGCGCTCGGTAATATCGGCAATATCAAGCGCAAGCTCGAATCCGCAAGCGAACGCGACCTCCAGCGCATGATCGGCCGTATCGGCGACGAAAAAGCGGAGGAAATCCGGCGGCAGCTTAAACTCTGAGGAGGAGCGCTTATGGCAGAAGACTTAAACAACAACGTAACCGACGCCCTGCGAGGCATTCTGAGCGATCCCGACGCCATGAAAAAGGTGTCGGAGCTTGCCGAAAGCCTCTTCGGCCCGTCCTCTCAGTCCGGCGGCGAAAAAGAAAACGACGATGTACCGAACGGTGAATACCGTCACGGCGGAGACGACGACAGATTTCGCGACAGAGACGGCGACAGATTTCGCGACAGAGACGGCGGAGACCGACACGGCGACAGAGACGGCAGAGACCGACACGGCGACGAACACCGTCTGCACGTAAGCGTGCCCGACCTCTCCCGTCTCGGCGACGAAAATCAGATACGTCTCATAAACGCGCTCAAGCCCTATCTTTCTCCGAAACGCCGCGAAGCCGCCGAAAGCATCCTGCGTATTCTTAAAATGCTTAAGCTTACCGACTTAAAGCATCTGCTGGGCGACATAAAACAGCAGTGACAAACCCGCCGCTGCGCCGCCGGCTCTGATTATTTTTATTTTTTAGGGAGTTGAATATGTATTCACGCAACAGCCGGTTCAGCCGGTCCGCAAATTACGCGCCTCCGCCGGATTACAGCGGCACAACCTTCCCGGGACGTACCTACATCGGCAAAAACGGCTCCGCGCAGCCTGCCCAGCCCGTAAAGAGCCGGAACGCCGCGCTCGCCGTTCGTCCGTCGTTCTCCGGACCATCAGATCTTTTTCCGGCGTTTCCGCTCGTTTCGCGCAGCGAGCATGAGTCGGGCTCCGGAACGCAGAAGCGGGACTTGCCCGGTTTTCCTCCGTTCGGCTCGGATCCGCCGAAGTCTTCTTCCGCGCCCTGCAAATCCTGCCGCAAAAACACACGGCCGCCGGACTCTGCGGAGGATTCGGGACGGCAAAACGCGCGCCCATCCGACTTTTCCGACTCCTCCGGGCGCCATAAGTTCGGCGAAACCGTCACGAATACCGGCACAAGCGCCGCCCTCGGCACGTCATACGGCGGCTCCGGACAAAACGCAGACCCGGATGAACGCCGTTCCTTTGTGCCCGAGCGTTCGGAGACGCACGACAACGACAGCCGCGGAATTGTCAGCGAGGATGTGCTGCTTATCGCAATAATTCTCATGCTTCTCGGCGAGGGCGGCGATAATTACGAAGTCCTGCTCGTTCTCATGATACTCTTTGCCGCCGGACTTTGACACGTTTTTGTCATTTTGAGTCCGTTTTTTTGCTTTGGAGCGGCGCGTGTAAAAAAAGATTTTGCATAAAAAGCATGCGTATAAACATACAAACGTCCCTGCGCCGCCGCAAATGCACACGGCCGCAGGGACGTCATTTTTTCGGTTTACGTCAATCAGACGTACTGCTTAAGATCCTCGGGAACATCCTCGGGTCTCATGGAGGAGGTTACGACAAGATTGATTTTGTGAACATCCGCAAATTCAACCGCCGCCTTCATGAAGGCTTCAAACGCCTCGACGCTGTTGTTGCAGATCTTGAGCGCGGAATCGATGAATATGTCGGTTACGTCGTGATTTGACGCGTAGATTCCGGCAACAAAGCCGTACAGCTCCTCTGCGTCGTTGATTTTATATTCCTCGGTGTCGATAAGACGCGCTTTATATTTGATCTCGTGAATAAGCTTGGTTCCCTTTTCGATGCATACGACCGCGCCGTCGGTGGTGTCCAGTCTGGCGTTCGCCATATCGATGAGGGTCTTTGTTTTTCCGGAGCCTTTGAGTCCGACAATAAGTTTAAGCATAGTGTTTCCTCCCTGCCGCAGTGCGGCTCTGATTTGGTTTGTTTTTCTCAGCCAAGTCTTTCAAGAAGCGCTTTGCGCTCTTCTTCGTAGCCGGGCTTGCCCAGAAGCGCGTACATGTTTTTCTTGTAGCTCTCTACTCCGGGCTGATCGAACGGATTTACTCCGAGCGTATATCCGGATATTGCGCACGCAAGCTCAAAGAAGTATACAAGCCATCCGAAGGTGTATGCGCTGCGGTCGCGAAGCTCAAGTATTACGTTCGGGACCTGGCCGTCAACATGCGCGAGCAGCGTCGCGTTGAACGCGTTCTCATTGATGTAGTGCAGCGTCTTTTTGGATACGAAATTCATTCCGTCAACGTTCTGCGGATCGTCGGGTATTACAACCGGCGAATCGTCCGCCTTGATGTTCATAACCGTCTCGAAAATGTTGCGCGTTCCCTGCTGGATGTACTGTCCCATCGAATGAAGGTCGGAGGAGAATACGACAGACGACGGATAAAGTCCCTTGTTGTCCTTGCCCTCGCTCTCGCCGTAGAGCTGCTTCCACCATTCGTTGAACATCGCAAGCGCCGGATCGTAGGTTACAAGAATCTCGATGCCTCTGCCGCCGCGGTACATGCAGTTTCTGAGCGTCGCGTATTTTACGCAGTCGTTGTCCTCCGCGCCCTTGCCGTAGCAAGCCATAGCGTCTGCCGCGCCTCTCATCATCGCGTCAACGTCTATTCCCGCAACCGCTATCGGAAGCAGTCCGACCGAGGTGAGTACGGAATAGCGTCCGCCGATGTCGTCCGGTACCGTGAAGGTCTCGTAGCCCTTTTCGTCAGCCAGAGCCTTGAGCTTGCCGCGGCTCTTGTCCGTCGTTACAAATATGCGTCCGCACGCGCCCTTTTCTCCGTATTTCTTTTCAAGCAGCTCCCTGAATACGCGGAACGCTATCGACGGCTCGGTCGTTGTGCCCGATTTCGATATTACGTTTATGCATACGTCTCTGTCCTTGCAGAGCATGAGCAGCTCGTTCATGTATGCGGAATTGATATCCTTGCCGGCAAAGTATATGTCGGGAGTGCCCTTTTTCAGGTTGTTGTAGAGCGGCGACTTCACAAATTCAACCGCCGCGCGCGCGCCCAGATACGAGCCGCCGATTCCTATAACGATAAAAACATCGCAGCTCTGCTTGATCTTCTCCGCCGCCGCCTTGACACGTACGTATTCGTCACGGTCGTATTTTTCAGGCAGGTCAAGCCAGCCGAGAAAATCGCTCCCGGCTCCGCTGCGATCATATACGGTTTTGTATGCCTTTGCGGCGTCTGCCGCAACCTCGCTGTAAAGCGTTTTGTCGATAAAATCGACTGCGTGCTTATCAATTAATTTAACAGCCATTTGTCCTGTTCTTTTCCTTTCGCTTTTGAAAAAGTATGTTTGCTTCTGATATTATTTTACTATACATCGCACGATTTTTCAATACATAAATAAAAATTTAAAATTATAAAATATTAATTTTTAGTTAAGTCCGCGTTACATCTTTCAGCCGCTTACAAAAACCCGGTTCGCCGGTATTCCGAACAGCGCCTTTACAAGCGATATGACGCGCTCCTGCAAAACCGGATCGCTCCCTCCCCTGCATACCACCGCAACTCCTCCGACCTTCGGCATAATCTGCGCAACCTCGACCGTCCCCTTTCCTCCCGCATAGTTCTTTTCCGACACGAGCACGCCGTCCGAATACGTCCGGTCGCGCGCAAGCTCGGTCTCAACGCTTTTCTCAAGCGTTATCATTACGCTTACGTTTCCCGTGCCGTCCATTTCGCTTATCAGTCCCTTTACCTTTGCCTCAAGCGACTTTACATATTCATCCAGAGCCGCGTCCTCGCTCTCCGGCGCCGCGCTCTCACTCTCCGGACTTCCGTACATCACAAGTATAACCCCCGCCGCAAGTATGAATATCAGCGCCGCCGCCCATTTTGCTTTCTTCAGCCTGTTTATCAGCTCACTCATACCGTCCGACCTCGCATTCGCACCCGAGCGCCGCCTTTACGTACGCCGCGGCCTCCCGCGCGTC
Source organism: Bacillota bacterium (assembly GCA_029219205.1). GTDB lineage: Bacteria > Bacillota > Clostridia > Oscillospirales > CAG-272 > SUG1495. The sequence goes on from JAQXSY010000085.1 coordinate 5,118, forward strand.
CGTAAGCTCCGACGCAAGCGTCGCACCCGTTATCGCAACGCTTCCGTTTTCGTACTCCGTGACGAGCTTAAGTTCAAATTTTCCGCCGTACAGCCGTTCAAGTTCGTCCTCAAGCTTCTCTTCTATGAGACGGCACGTCTCTTTGCTTATCCGCGCCGCCGTCTCCTCCCATTCTTCCTCCGGAACCGTAAGTTCATAATCATATCCTCCGTCAAAGAGCATTCCGACAATTCCCGTAAGCGGAGACAAAAGCACCGCCGCCGTTATCAGCCCAAGCGTCAGCCTTACGTATTTTCCGCTCCTTCCCTCAGGGATAAGCATGTTCACCAGCGCGCATATGACCGGCGCCGCAATCAGCGTCCGTATGTACATTTTGTTCCTCCCGCCTTTTTTTATGAATAAAAAAGCGCCCGTTTCCTATTAAGAAATTACCGCAAGATTAATAAGCAGCATTGCCGCGCAGGAGATCAGGACGCCGATGCCGAGGGAAAGGAGAGAGCCGAGGTCGGTTGAAAGCGCCGCCTCGCGTTCGCAGCCGAGCAGTCCGGCGGCGGCCGAGATGACGCCCATTGCGATGCGGCATACCGCCGTCTCAACGGTTACCGGCACAAACGCGGCAACGACGGTTACCGCGGCTGCGGTGCCGGACGCGGTTTTGATCCGTTCTATGCTTCCGAGCACGCTTGCCGCCGCCTCGCTGAGCGAGCCTCCGACCAGAGGCAGAAAGCTTCCCGCCGCAAACTTGACCGAACGCAGCAGCGCGCCGTCCGCGCTCGCCGCAATTTTTGTCTGATACTTAAGCGAAAGGCAGAACACGAGCATAACCGCGCCGGACGCAAGCGTAAAAATATTCCGTACAAGCGCCGCCGCTCCGTTTGTTTTGCAGGGAGAGGCTTCCGACAGGCTGTTTGTCAGCGACAGTGCGAAGCACACGTTCAGCAGGGGCAGCAGTACGTCCGAGCAAAGGCGTTCAAGCAGCGTAAGCAGTATCGAAAAGCCCGCGCTTCCGGCGGCGGCGGTACTTACGCTCCCGGACGAGGCGCAGAGCGCGGTCATTGAAGGCAGTATTGCGCTCATGAAAAGCGTAACGCGCGAAACCGCCTCCGAAATGTGCGTCCATATCCCTTTTACTGCGCCGTAAAACGCCATTCCCGTACACAGCGCGCAGACAAACCGCAGCGCGGTTGAAACGGCCCCGCTCAGGCTTTTGCAGCAGGCTGAAATTACCGCCGTTATTATCAGCGCGGCAAACGCGGGCGCAAAACGTGCCGCAAAGTCCTTCGCGGCGTCCCGAAGCGCCGAGCGCAGCAGTCCGAAAAAGTATCCGGCGCCAAGCGAGCCTATTTTGTCCGCCGAAATTTCTTCGCCGCCGCTCAGCATATCCGTAAGTCCCTCGGGGAGCGCGTCCGCAAGCTCTTCCGGAAAGGCGTTAAGTATGTCCTCGGCCGACGCGCTTGCCGTTACCGTAAGTATCAGGGCGGCGGCTGTAAGCATTATAATCTTTTTTATCATATTTTTTAAAACCGCATTCCATTTTTATACGTATGAAAGCCGATTTCACCCGGCGGGATTCAAGGCGACCGCGAGAAGCTCCTCCGCAACCGGCAGCGCAATCAGAAGCAGCGCCGCGGACGCCGCAAACTCGATTTTTGACGCAAGCGCCGTCTCTCCCGAATCGCGGCACACCTCCGAAGCGGCATGCGAGACAAAAGCGACTCCGAGCGACTTCAGAAGCGGCTCCGTATATCCCGAAAACGACGACTGCGACAGCAGCGGTGAAATGCGTGACAGCGCAAGGGACAGCGACGGAAACGCCGCCGCCGCGAGCACCGCACAGACAAGCGCCGAAATCAGCGCCGAAAGCTCCGGGCGCATCGGTTTGACAAGCTGTATCACCGCGACGGCGCAGAGCGCGGCTCCGGCGGTTTTTATAACGAGGCTCATACGCCGAAAACCGAACGTATGGAGGCGATAAGCTCGCTCAGCTCGTTTACGATCATAAGCAGTATTATGACAACGCCGCAGAGCGACACGAGAACCGCCTGCTCCTCGCGCCCCGATTTGGCAAGTATCATGTATATCACGCTGACGATAAGCCCTACGCCCGCCGCCTTAAGTATGAGTCCGATCTCCAGAACGGTCAGCTCCTTTCAGCCTGTTTAAAGTATGAGTATAACTGCGGCGGCGGCAAACGCCAGCGACAGCGTGCGGCAAAGACGCAGACGCGACGGAAGCGCGTTCTCGGCGTTTTTCAGCGCCTCCGCCAGAACGCTCTCGCATATTTCGCACCGTCTGACCTGCTCCTCCGCGGCGCTCATTCCCAGCCCCGACGCAAATTCGCGGAGCGCATGTCCCGCCGCGTCGGATAAACCGTACGCCGCAAGCGTCATGTCGAGCGCCGTCTCAAAGCCGTCCGCCCTCATCAGCTCCGTAAAGCCGTCCAGCTCCGGCGCTCCGTCCCCGAACGCTTCGTAAATCTCGCCGAGCGGCATCCTGTACTCCGCTATGTTGACGCGTATGTGCGATATAAGCCTCAGAAACGCCCTCAGCCTGCCGCATTCCGCGCGGTAGCCTTCCGCTATGTACAGCCCCGCCGCCGTTATGGAGACAAAAACAAGGCATAACCCGGCCGCTTTTGCAATCGTCATTTTTAAAAAATGTCCTTTCTTTGTTTGTAGTGTTATAAACCCTATATCTCGTGAAAATCGAAGGAAAACTCGTCGCCGCGCCTTGAAAGTCCGACGATACAGCCGAACACGCCCTCTTCGCACAGCTCGCGCAGTCCCCGCCTTTTCAGCGCACCCTCCGCTCCCTTTGCGTGCGCCGACGCAATAAGCGGCACTCCCGAGCTTTGCGCCCTAAGCACCGCGCCGGTCTCCGAGCCTCCCAGCTCGTCGCATACGATACAGTGCGGCGACATCGTTCGCACCGCAAGCTCGATTCCGGCTCCGCGCGGATATCGGTCGAAACGGTCGGCGAGCGTGCCCCTGAACATATCTGTGCGCCACAGCTCCGACCTTGTGTCTATGACCGCTATGCGCCGCAGGTAAGGCGGTCTTGCCAGCGTTGCGGCAACGTCGCGCAGCAGCGTCGTCTTTCCCACGCCCGGCAGCGAACAGATCAGTATTCCCTTTGAATACCGTCCGGAGGCGAAGTATTCGCAGATTTCTCTTCCGACTCCGCTTACGCTGTGCGAAATTCTTAAATTAAGCGAATACACGCCGGACACTCCCGTCACTTTGTCTCCCTCCACAACCGCCCTGCCGCATACTCCTACCCTGCCTCCGTCCGGAAGCGGCGCCCAGCCCTCCGCAATACAGTCTCCGTATGAATGCATCGAGCCGCCGCATATGCGTATGAGCAGTCCGTAAAGCCAGCGCTCGTCCGGAATAAGCCTACCGGCACGCTCTCCCGCGCTTGTCACCACCGTCAGAGGCGATCCCGCCCTGAGCCTGATTTCCTCCGCTTCAAAGCCGCCGCAGAGCGACGTCGCCTCTTGTGCAAACGGCTCGCCCAAAAGCGTAAGTATTTGTTCCGGTATCATGTTCCGCGCCGCCTCCTTTTGAATCTGACGCTATATCTATATTCGTTTTAAAAAAAGGTTATGACAAGCCGTCCGAATATGCCGCCGGTTTGTTTTTTGCGGCGTGATTTTTATTTTTTCATGTCAAAAGACTTGACAAAATCCCGTCCTGCGTGATATAATAATATGCCGCATGATTTACAGGTCGCAAACGGCTTTGATGTTCTACCTGTATCAGCGAGTTTTGGACCGGCCCGGAGGTTTGTCCGGAAGGTCCGGAAAGGATGTGCGTTTTAATGTTTGCTATTATCGAAACGGGCGGAAAACAGTACAAGGTAAGCGAGGGCGACGTTATCTTCATCGAAAAGCTTGACGTAAACGCCGGCGACACCGTAACCTTTGACAAGGTTCTCGCAGTATCCGGCGACGCTTTCACGGCAGGCGCTCCCTATGTTGAGGGCGCAACGGTTACCGCTAACGTAGTCAAGAACGGCAAGGAAAAGAAGATCTACGTTATGAAGTACAAGTCCAAGAAAAACGAGAAGAAGAAGATCGGTCACAGACAGCCTTACACAAAGATTCAGATTCAGACCATAAACGGCTGAGAGCTATGATCAAGATTACTTTTCTCAAAAGGAACGGAGTTTATTACGGTTTCCGTGAAAGCGGACACGCCGGATACGCGGAATCGGGCGACGATATCGTCTGCTCGGCGGTTTCGGCGATGACGATGCTTATTATAAACGCCGTTGAGGTTGCCTACGCCTCGGATATTCAATACGAAGTTGACGAAGAGACGACCGACATCAGGGTTGTCGCTCCCGACGCGCTCCCCGAAAACGGAGCCGACGAGAAGAAACAGTTTGCGGTTGCAGGTCTTTTCTATTCCTACTATATCCAGCTTATGGATATGCTTGAGGATTATTACGAGTACATCGAGATCGACGAGGCGGAAGAATAAGTTTACGGAGGTGAAATTAAAATGTTCAGAATAAGTCTTCAGTTCTTCGCTCATAAAAAGGGTGTCGGTTCCACAAAGAACGGCCGCGACAGCGAATCCAAGAGACTTGGCGTGAAAAAGGCTGACGGTCAGTACGTTATACCCGGAAATATCATCGTCAGACAGCGCGGAACTCACATACATCCCGGTAAGAACGTCGGTATCGGCAAGGACGATACGCTCTTCGCTCTCGCAGCCGGTAAGGTTAAGTTCCAGCACATCGCGCTCGGACGCAAGTCTGTCAGCGTTATTGATGAGTAAATAAAAAATCAGCGGGAAAGGCTCAAAACCTTTCCCGCTTTTGTTTTTGTATTAACGAGGGTTCGATGCAGCTACCCTTTGTGCAACTGCCGGAAAACGATTATGGGAACTTTACGGTTTTCCAAACCCGCGTTGTATTATTTCAGCCATTCAAAATCCTTTTCATCACGAATCCGCAGGTTCCTTTTACAGGTTTCCAGCCGATGAACAACATCGGAGAAACGCGGCGTGTCCCGGATGTCATCATATTGCGGGGCTTTCAGCATTTTCAGATAATATTCCGGTGAACCGCAGGAACCCTGTAAGCACATCTGGCTTTCATCATAGGTCAATGTGCTGGCCAGATAGGAGGTATGTGCGGCAAAGGGAGGCAGCGCTTCATGCATGGCGGTGTATTCTGCAACCTGCCCGAGACAGTCAAGTGCTTTTTCATATTCCCCTTTTTCTAACCATGCCTTTGCCAGATGATGGTTGACCCATGCCA
>JAQXSY010000086.1 GCA_029219205.1 Bacillota bacterium
GATGTACGCTACGTTTATCAAGCGCATCTGCGAGGTGGTGCTGGACTGCGGCAAGACCCCAGTGGTCTGGGAGGGCTTCGCTGTCGAGGTGAACCATCTCATACCCCGCGAGGCCGTCATAATGAGCTGGGAAAACTACTACCAGACCACACCCTCCCTGCGGGACGCGGGTTTCCGTCTGGTGAACTGCTCCTGGTCGCCCATGTACGTGGTCACGCCCGCGGCATATTGGAAGCCCGAGGAGGTCTACAATTGGGATGTGTACACCTGGCATCCCGTCCACCCCGGCTCGCCCTACCTGAAGACCGGCCTTGTCATTGAGCCGACCGAGCAGGTAGAGGGCGGTCAGCTCCTGGCCTGGGGCGACCACATTGAGTCTCATTTTCCCACTGTGGCCGAGGGCGTCCGTGAGGAGCAACGTCTCATTGAGGAGCGCACCCCCGCCCTGTCCGAGAACACCTGGAATCGTGTCAAGCAGTCGGATTGGGCAGAGTTTTCGGCGCGTATGGAGCGGGTAGCCGCGCTATATGAGGCATTTCGAAACGGGAAATGATCTGCCCGGAGGGACGCAATTTGAACATTTGTATGATCTCACATAAAAGGAAATCAGTACGGCAGAACCGAGGAGATATACAAATGCGAATGCTTTGAAGGGTGACGAAGACGAGCCGAATGTATGAAAGGCAAATGGGACAGGACAATCCGGATGAACCGTTAACTAACGGCAATTCATAATGAAGTATTGAACAACCTGAAGTCAGAATTGGGAATAACTTTACGCACCAACCGTTTCATCCAAGCGGAGGGAATATTCGGCTCCATCAAGTGGAATCGTTCCTACAAAAGAGCACAAAGAAGGGGCATAGAAAGCGTAATTTTTGAGTTTTGCCTGATTTCCATTGGATTTAGCCTTTATAAATATCATAACAAGAAAATGCGAATACCGATATCGGCATAAAAAGCTTGTTATACAACGATGTAGCGGCCTGTGAAAATGCAATTTCGTCACAGGTTTTGTGGTGGTACGCTTTTTCCGAATAACGTAATTTGTTTTTCTGTCAACATCAAACAGAGCAGAGAATTTGATTCACATGTCATCATCTCTGCTCTGTTTTGGCTGTTTTTTAACAGCCCCTTTTTTCTTGGCACATCCTTACAAAATCGATCCGTACCACAAGTTTTTTCGAAATCGATCCATGTTTCAAAGTCAGCGGATAGACTTATCCCTTGGCGATGATGGGAGTTGCGCTTGACCGCGGTCTTCCGGGTTGCTACTCCATGTTTGTAAACGAAGCTATGTAGAAGGATTATTTGATTGTTCACGATTGTTCGTTAGCTTGGTTGAATTTTAGTGCGGTTTGTGATATAATGAACTTATCGATAAATAAGAATTTAAGAAATAATAATATGAACACGCAAAAAACGGAGGTTTCCTATGAATTACGATATAATTATTATTGGCGCAGGCCCCGGCGGTATATTTTCTGCATATGAGTTGAGCACACAAAGATCGGACCTTAAAATTGCTGTTTTTGAAGCCGGACACGCCTTGAATAAGCGCAAATGTCCCATTGACGGTGAAAAGATCAAAACCTGCATCGGTTGCAAGATCTGTTCCATTATGAGTGGCTTTGGCGGGGCAGGTGCATTTTCTGATGGCAAATATAACATCACCAACGATTTCGGCGGTACGTTGCACGAATATATCGGCAAAAAGAAAGCTCTTGACCTTATGAAATACGTTGATGAGATCAATATGCGCTACGGCGGCGAAGGGACAAAACTTTATACGACCGCAGGCTCGGCATTCAGCACCGAGTGCGTTAGGCATGATCTTCACCTTCTCAATGCGTCCGTTCGTCACTTGGGTACGGATATAAACTATATCGTTCTTGAAAATCTCTTTGCGGAGCTTGATAAGAAGGTTGATTTCTTCTTTGACTCTCCTGTAGAAACCATTTCGATTATTGACGGCGGTTACGAGGTCAAGTGTAAAGGTGAATCCTACACCTGTAAGAAGTGCATCGTTTCCGTTGGTCGTATCGGAAGCAAGTGGATGGAAAAGGTATGTAAGGAGCTCGATATACCTACAAGCTCTAACAGAGTCGATATCGGTGTTCGCGTAGAGCTTCCTGCAGAGGTGTTTGCACACATTACGGACGAGCTTTACGAGAGCAAGATCGTATATCGTACCGAAAAGTACGGTGACAAGGTAAGAACCTTCTGTATGAATCCCAAGGGCGCGGTTGTTAATGAGAATACAAACGGAATTATCACCGTAAACGGACATAGCTACGAAGATCCCGCTAAACAAACGAGCAACACCAATTTTGCCCTTCTTGTTGCAAAGCATTTTTCTGAGCCTTTCAAAGATTCCAATGGCTACGGTGAGTCAATAGCAAAACTTAGCAATATGCTTGGTGGCGGTGTTATCGTACAGCGATTTGGAGATCTCATCAAAGGTCAGCGTTCAACTGCTAATAGAATCGAGGAAGCATTTATCACTCCCACGTTGAAAGCAACTCCCGGAGATCTGAGTTTGGTTCTTCCCAAGCGAATCCTTGATGGTATTATTGAAATGATTTATGCGCTCGACAAGGTGGCTCCCGGTACCGCAAATGAGGATACGCTTCTTTATGGTGTTGAGGTTAAATTCTACAATATGGAAGTAAACGTTGACGAAAATCTTGAGTCCTGCCACAAGGGACTTTATATCATCGGCGACGGAAGCGGAATAACCCACTCACTTTCTCATGCATCCGCAAGCGGAGTTCATGTTGCAAGAAATATTTTACATTGTGGATTATAAATCAACTTCTAATGTTTTGAATTAAATAACATAACAGATAATCAAGTTCCAATTTGTCGGGGAAATGAAAAAAATAAGAAAAGCCACGGTTGTTTGCCGTGGCGTTTTCTTTGGGTTCACCCACCGGGCTTCTGCTCTGCGCCGCATCTTTTTCGAATCCTTTCCCGGAAAAGAAAAGGGACGCCGAAAGACGTCCCTTTTCTTTTGGCAGGGGTAGAAAGGCTCGAACTCTCGACACGCGGTTTTGGAGACCGCTGCTCTACCAACTGAGCTATGCCCCTACAAATTACATAAATATTATATCACAAATAGGAAACAAATATCAACGTGATAATGCACTTAAAAAACAAATGATTTACAAAAAAATATAGCTATATTTCACATAAATGTAGTATATTAAGTTCTTTTTGATAAGAAAAATGTTGCGGCCAATCGAATAATATGATAAAATTAAAAATAGACGTTATTTTTTCGAAATCACAGTTTCTTTTGAGTTTACGATGTATTGATATAATAGGGCAAATTTCCTGGGAGGGATCGCGAATGTTTAACATTCTGGTTGTCGACGACGACAAAAACACACGAAAACTTATAGAAGCTGTGCTGATAAATGAAAATTACACCGTAACATTGGCAGATGACGGGATGTCTGCGCTGAAAAAGCTTGACGAGGAGCACGCCGATCTTATCGTCATGGACATAATGATGCCGGATATGGATGGGTATGAGCTTACAAAAACAATACGGGAGACAAACAGCGATATACCGATACTTATGGTTTCCGCAAAACAGCTGCCAGCCGACAGGCACAAAGGTTTTTTGGTCGGCACAGACGATTATATAACCAAGCCCATCGACGAGCAGGAGATGTTGCTTCGTATAAAGGCGCTGCTGCGCCGCGCAAAGATTGTGAGCGAACGTAAAATATGCATGGGAGACATTGTGATCGACTATGACTCGCTGACGGTTTCCGGTCACGGAACCGTACATGAGCTTCCGCAGAAGGAATTTATGCTGCTTTATAAGCTCTTATCGTATCCGGGAAAGATTTTTACACGGATTCAGCTTATGGATGAGATATGGGGCATGGAGTCTGACAGCGGCTGGGAGACGGTTACTGTTCATATAGGAAGGCTTCGGAAGCGATTCGAAGGGTGGAACGAATTCCGTATCGAATCTGTCAGAGGACTTGGTTACAAGGCGGTGAAAAACGTATGAAATCCGGCTACGGCTTTGTAAAGGAAAAGCTTAAGGAAAGCAAATCGAGAATTTCGCTGACTTTATTGTTTGTCGGCGCGGTTTTTGCGATACTTCTCGCCGTTCTTTTAGTAGTCAGCGGGATCGCGTTTGTAATGGTCAACGTAGGTATCCTGTCAAAAATCGATTTGGGTATTGTCAACGGAAATAATATTGTTTTCTTGATGATGATCGTAAGCGTTGTGCTCGGAGTGGCGTTTTCTTTTGCTTTCGGACGGATTTTTATGAAGCCTATCAACATAATTATAAATATGATGAATCGTCTTGCAGGGGGGGATTTTAAGTCGCGAATAGCTTATGACGGAATTTTAGCCAGGTATCCGATAGTTGCCGAGCTGACAAACAGCATAAACACAATGGCAGAAGAGCTTGAAAATACCGAAATGCTCCGTTCGGATTTCGTGAACAATTTTTCTCACGAATTCAAAACCCCGATCGTATCCATCGCCGGGTTTGCAAAGCTTCTTAAAACGCCTAATCTGACAGAAGCGCAGAAAAAGGAATATATCAGCATTATAGAAGAAGAGTCTGTAAGGCTGTCTGACATGGCCACAAATGTCATGAGTCTGACTAAAGTCGAAAATCAAACGATTCTGTCGGATGTTTCCTCCTTCAATCTTTCGGAACAGATTCGGACGTGCTTTTTGGTGCTGGAAAACAAATGGACAGACAAAAACCTTGATTTTAGGTTTGAGTTTGACGAGTATACAATTTCCGCAAACGAGGAGCTTCTGCGGCAGGTATGGATAAACCTGCTTGACAATGCAATCAAATTTACTCCTTACGGCGGAACCGTATCTGTCGAGATACGAAAAGTTGAGGGATTTCTTGAAGTCTCGGTTATTAATACAGGCAGCACGGTGCGCGACGAAGATAAAGAGCGCATATTCCGAAAATTTTATCAGGCGGACGCCTCACACTCAACTCAGGGCAACGGAATCGGTCTTGCGGTTGTGAGCAGAATAGTCATGCTGCACAACGGTTATGTGTCCGTTGAGTCTGAAAATGATGTTACCAGATTTATTGTAGCGCTTCCGGAAAACTTTTAAAGTTGTTTCTTTTTAGTTTATAATACCGTGTTATCATTTCGATAAAATCAGTCGAAATATGACGAAAAGTATTATGGAGGCACATAATGGAAAAGGTAAAAATTATTACAGATTCATGTTCGGACCTGACGCACGATCTAATGGAGAAATATGATATCGATTATGTGAGGATGAATACGGTTTTCGAAGGAAAAACATCTCCCGCGATACTCGAATGGTCTCCGGAGGACGTTCACGATTTTTACGGAATTATGCGCTCGGGAAAGCGTATTACAACGACGCAGGTGCCGGTGTGCGAATTCAACCGGATTTTCAGCGAGTATTTAAAAAAGGACACCGACATAGTTTATATTGCCTGTTCTTCAAAGCAGTCTGGCTCGGTCAATACGGCGCATGTTCTCGCCGAGCAGTTTATGAAGGAATATCCGGGAAGAACTATCGAATGCATCGATTCATTAAATGCGTCGATGGGCGAGGGAATGCTTGCGATAGAGGCAGCGAAGCTTGCCGCCGACGGTATGTCTGCGCATGATATCGCGGAGAATGTTTCGGCAAGAAGGAAAAAAATAAATGAATTCGTAACGGTTCATTCTCTTGACGCGCTTCGCCGGGCGGGCCGCGTAAAAGGACCGGCAGCCTTCTTCGGAAATCTTATGGGCGTTAAACCAATTATTATTTCCGATGTTAACGGCGAGCAGGCCGCGTACAAAAAGGTTAAAGGGAGACAGTCTTCAATAAACGAGATTGTGGCACTGCTTAAAGAAGCAATTATTGATCCCGAGGAGCAGACGGTGTATATTGCTCATGCAGACTGCGCGGAAAATGAGGTTGAACAGCTGAAATCAAAAATCAAACAGGAAATCCCGTGCAAAGATGTTTATGTCGGATACATCGGTCCGATTATTGGCGCTTCAATCGGTCCGGACGCGCTTGCCGTTTTCGGAATGGGAAAAGAAGTAACATTTAAGATCGGAGAATGAAAATGAGTACCGAGACTATCGGCGCGCAGCTTTTCAAGAAGATGATAAATGTTGGAGCGTCAAATCTTAAACGCTACACGGATGAAATAAATGGGCTTAATGTATTTCCGATACCTGACGGAGATACGGGCGACAATATGCTTCTTACGATTCTCGGCGGCAGGAGCGCAGAAGAAGACGAAACGCTCGGAGCGGCAGCGCGAAGAGCGGGAGACGGAATGCTGCTTTCGGCAAGAGGAAATTCCGGAGTTATTCTTTCACAGCTTTTCGACGGAATTGCCGCCGGCCTTGACGGCGTCGGAGAAGCCGATATAGATCAATTCGGAAAAGCTTTCTGTGAAGGCGTTGCCCACGCATACAAAGCCGTTATGGAGCCGACAGAGGGAACAATTCTGACGGTTGCGAGAGAAGCTTCGGAATACGCGTCATCGAAAGACAGTACGTGCGCGGAGGATTTCTTTGATGATTTTCTGAACGAAGCGAACCGTTCGCTGAAAAGGACTCCGGAATTGCTGCCCGTGCTCAAAAAAGCTGGAGTCGTCGATTCCGGAGGAGCGGGACTGATACGCATTGTTGAAGGTATGCGGCAGGCACTTTATTCCGAAGAAATTCCGGAGGATGCCGAAACCGCGTCCGCAGGATACGGCGCAAAGCTTGACCTTGACTTGTTTGACGAAAACAGCGTACTTGAGTACGGATATTGTACCGAGCTTCTTCTGAGGCTTCAGAACTCCAAGACAAATATAAATGAATTTGACATAAATACAATAACCGATTATCTGAATGCGGTTGGCGAGTCTGTTGTCGCATTTAAAAAAGGAAGCATTGTAAAAATACACGTGCACACAATGACTCCGGATTTGGTTCTTGCTTTTTGCAGGAAGTATGGCGAATTTCTGACAGTCAAGATCGAAAACATGTCTCTTCAGCACAGCAGTGCCGATGCGCTTCCCGAGCCGGAAGAAAATAAGGAGAGAAAGCGTTTCGGTATTGTGACGGTTGCGTGCGGAGAGGGAATATGCCGCATGATGCGCGAGCTTGGGGCAGATGTCGTCGTAAACGGCGGACAAAGCATGAACCCGTCGGCAAAGGACTTTATCGACGCTTTTGACGAGATTAACGCGGACACGGTTTTTGTTCTTCCGAACAATAAAAACATTATTCTGACGGCAAAGCAGGCTGCGAAAATGTATGACAAATCAGATATTCGCGTGATTGAAAGCCGTAACATCGGCGAGGGACACGCTGCGCTTACCATGCTGAATACCGAAAGCGACAATGCGGACGAAATTGAAAAAGAGCTGAACGAAGCAATGGAAGGCGTTGTAACCGCGGCTGTTTCAACCTGCTCGCGCGACACTTTAGAAGATAATTTTGCGCTGTATAAGGGAGAATACATAGGGTTTGTCGGCGATCGGGTAATTTCCGCCGACAACGACCGTTTGGATACGGCAAAGCGTCTTGTTGACGGTCTTGATTTTACCGATCGCGAAATCTGTATTCTTTTGTTCGGCAGAGAAGCCGACATGAATGAAGCAGAGGCAATAAAATCATATATTGAATCGGAATATCCGTCATGTGAGGTCTATGTTACAGACGGAGGTCAGGATATCTTCTATTATATGATGATAGTTGAATAAACAAGTTTTCACCCGAGAAAGGAGAGATGTAAATGAACATAACGGCTTTTATGGCTTTTATTCTGACTGCCGCCGCGGCATATCTTATTTCCGGTATAAACCCGGCGATCATCCTTTCGAAAGCGATATATCACACAGATATACGAACCAAAGGAAGCGGGAATCCGGGCTTTACTAATTTCAAACGTGTTTTCGGAGGAAAAAACGCGTGGCTTGTTTTCTTTTCCGACATACTTAAGGGCGCGGTTGTCTCAGCTGCCGCGGGATTTGTGTTCCGAGGCACATACGGCTGGCAATTCGGCGTCGCTTATGCCGGGATTTTTGCAATACTCGGTCACGCATATCCCGCTTTTTACGGATTCAGGGGCGGAAAAGGTTTTCTCGTATGTTTTTCTGAGTTGTGGTTTATTGATTGGCGCGCAGGCGCGGTCGCGGCGATAACGCTTGTTCTGCTGCTGCTTATTGTAAAAATTATGTCTCTTTCAACGATGTCGGCGCTTTTTGCGGGCGGTGCTGCCGCGGCGATTCTCGGCGCGGGCTTCGCGGTATGTATCATGTATTTCGCCGGCGCCGTATTTGTGGCTGTACGGCACAGAGAAAATATTAAAAGGCTAATTAAAGGAACTGAACCGGTTTTTGTGTTTGGAAAGAAATAATATTCTGGAGATACTATGGATAAAATGTGTGAAAAAAAAGCAGATGGGCTTCGCGTCGGAATAGATATCGGGTCAACGACGGTTAAGCTTGTCGTAACTGAAGCGGACGGAACGCTTATTTTCGGAGAATACAGGAGACATTTGTCGCACGCAAGAGAAGCGCTGACGGAGTTGCTTTGTCTTGCTTCCGAAAAAATCGGCAACGTCGCCGTAAACGTACATATTACGGGATCCGGCTCAATTGGAATTGCAAGATCGTTGTCTCTGCCGTTTGTTCAGGAGGTTGTCGCCGTTGCTTCGGCGCTTAAAACGCTTTATCCTCAAACTGATGTCGCTGTTGAGCTTGGGGGCGAGGACGCAAAGATTATTTATTTTTCGGGCGGTCTTGAGGAACGTATGAACGGAGTCTGTGCCGGAGGCACGGGTTCTTTTATCGATCAGATGGCTTCGCTGCTCCAAACAGACGCAAGCGGACTGAACGAGATGGCAAAGGACGCCTCGGAAATCTATCCGATCGCGTCGCGCTGCGGAGTGTTTGCCAAAACCGATATTCAGCCGCTTATAAACGACGGCGCCCGCCGGTCCGATATTGCCGCTTCAATTTTTCAGGCGGTTGTAAACCAGACGATATCGGGCCTTGCCTGCGGAAAACCCATTCGGGGAAAAGTTGCTTTCTTGGGAGGACCGCTGCATTTTCTTTCAGAACTGAAAAATGCGTTTGTCCGTACGCTCAAGCTTAAACCCGACGAGATAGTTGATCCGGAAAATTCTCATCTTTTTGCCGCGCTCGGCGCTGCATCGGAAAAAGAAAACGATAAAAAAATCCTTCTTTCGGATCTTATCGGAATGCTGAAAAGCAAAACCGTGACCGGAGAAGAGAAAAAAAGGCTCAGACCTCTTTTTAACAGCGAAGACGAGTACGGCGAATTTCTCAAAAGACACGAAAAAGCCTGCGTACGCAAAGCGGATATATCGAAGTATGAGGGCAGATGCTATCTTGGAATCGACGCCGGGTCAACAACAACAAAGCTTGCTTTGATCGGCGAGGACGGCGAGCTTCTGTATTCGGTATATTCAAACAATAAGGGAAATCCTGTAAAGACCGCGACCGAGGCAATGGCGGAGCTTAAACGCGTTTTGCCCGAAAAAGCCGTTATTGCACATTCCTGTTCGACAGGTTACGGCGAACTGCTGCTGAAATCGGCGTTTTCACTTGATGAGGGTGAGGTTGAAACGGTTGCCCATGCAAAAGCGGCGCAGTTCTTTGACCCTGAGGTTGACTGCGTGCTCGATATCGGCGGACAGGATATGAAATGTATTCGTCTCAAAAAAGGCAACGTCGATTCTATAATGCTCAACGAAGCCTGCTCGTCCGGATGCGGCTCATTTATCGAAAATTTTGCCGCTTCTCTCGGACTGTCCGCCTCGGAGTTTTCGGAAAAAGCGATTTTTGCCAAGTCTCCGGTAGATCTCGGAACGCGCTGCACTGTTTTTATGAACTCGAACGTAAAACAGGCGCAGAAGGAAGGCGCGTCTGTGTCCGACATATCCGCAGGTCTGGCGTATTCGGTAATCAAAAACGCGCTTTATAAAGTCATCAAGCTTGCCGACGCAAAGGATCTCGGAAGCCGTGTTGTTGTCCAGGGAGGCACCTTCTATAACAAGGCGGTTCTCCGCGCTGCCGAGCTTGTTGCGGGGACGGAGGTTGTCTGCCCCGACATTTGCGGTCTTATGGGAGCGTTCGGCGCGGCGCTTATCGCAAAGGAACGGTATGCGGGCAGCACGTCCTCAATGCTTTCGTTTGATGAAATTGCAAACCTGGAGTATAACAGCAGGACGACAAGGTGCGGCGGATGCGAAAACAACTGCCTGCTTACCGTAAACACGTTTTCGGGAGGACGCCGATATATAACCGGTAACCGATGCGAAAAGAAGGTCGGCGGAAACGGGGGTAAAGCCGGCGTAAATTTGTTTGAATACAAACTGAATCGTATATTCGGATACGAGCCGATTGAAGAGGAGAAAGCAAAACGGGGAACGATCGGAATACCGAGAGTTTTGAATATTTACGAGAACTATCCGTTCTGGGCGACATTCTTCAAAGAGCTTGGCTTCCGTGTCGAGCTGTCGCCTTTTTCGAGCAGAAAAATTTATCAGCTCGGAATGGACTCAATTCCTTCCGAATCGGAATGCTATCCCGCAAAACTGGTTCACGGTCATGTCGCTTGGCTTATAAAGAAAGGCGTCCGGACAATTTTCTATCCGAGCGTATTTTATGAATACAAAGAGAACGAATGCGCGAAAAACCATTTTAATTGTCCGATGGTCATATCATATCCGGAAAATATAAAAAACAATATGGAAGAAATTCTTGAAAACGGAGTACGTTTTGTTCATCCGTTTCTTGCTTTTTCCGATGAAAAGACCGTGACAAAGCGTTTGGTTGAAATCTGCCGGGACGAATGGAACATATCCTCGGACGAAGTAAGCGCAGCGGCGGCGCTCGCTTGGAGAGAACAGCGCAAAGCTAAAGCCGATATACGTAAAGAGGGAGAAAAAACGCTCAATTTGATGCGTGAAAAGGGCGAACACGGAATTGTGCTTGCCGGAAGACCGTATCACGCCGATCCGGAAATTAATCACGGCATACCGGAAATGATTGCCTCGTACGGTTATTGTGTTTTGACCGAAGACAGTTTGCCTCTGCGCAAAAAGGATACGAGGAGCCTCAGAGTTTTGGACCAGTGGACGTATCATTCACGTCTTTATGATGCTGCGGAATACGTTTGTTCAAGCCCTGACCTTGAGCTTGTGCAGCTGAATTCCTTCGGATGCGGACTTGATGCAGTAACCACGGATCAGGTATGCGAAATACTTGAAAGATCGGGAAAATTATATACTGTACTGAAGATCGACGAAGTCAACAATCTCGGCGCGGCGAGAATACGCGTGCGCAGCCTGATTAGCTCAATGAGGTCAAAAAACTCCTGCGCTGCCTGTACCGAATATGAATACGGGCGCGCAGAGTTTACAAAGCAGATGCGCGATGAAGGATATACGATTCTTGCGCCGCAGATGTGCCCGATTCATTTTGACCTGATTGAACCTGTATTCAAACGGTACGGTTTAAATGTTGAAATTCTGAGGAATACCTCGAAAAACGCTGTTGACGTCGGACTGAAATATGTAAATAACGATGCGTGCTATCCGTCGGTTATTATGGTCGGACAAATGATGGAAGCGCTTCTTTCCGGGCGTTATGACACGCACCGTCTGGCTCTGCTCATGTCTCAGACGGGCGGCTGCTGCCGGGCAAGCAATTACATAGGCTTTATACGCAGAGCTCTTGACAAGGCAGGGTATTCCTATGTGCCGGTTATATCGCTGAATGCAGGCGGACTTGAAACAAACAGCGGCTTTAAAATTTCTCTTCCGATGTTGAATGCCGGTTTGAAGTCGCTCATATGGGGAGATCTGATAATGCGTTGCCTTTACAGGGTCAGACCGTACGAAAAAGAAAAGGGTGCAGCAAACAGGCTTGAAAAAAAGTGGAAAGACATCTGTATATCTGTTCTTCTCGGAAAAAATAAGGATTACAACGACAAAACAATTTGCGAGGGAATTGTCGGCGACTTTGACTCGCTTGAAATAGATGAGACGCTTGTCAAACCCAAGGTCGGAATAGTAGGCGAGATACTGGTAAAGTATATGCCGCTTGCAAACAATCATTTGGTAGATCTGCTTGAAAGCGAAGGCGCAGAAGCCGTTGTGCCGGATTTTCTGGACTTTATTTCAATGATAATATTCGACAAGGAATTTGCGCATCGTGAGCTTGGAAAGCCGTGGATAAACATGATTATATCGAAGGTCGGCGTTTCGGCGCTCAAAAAACTTCGCGAACCTGCTGCCGAAGCACTCAGAAAAAGCAAGCGTTTTTCTCCGCCGACCGACATTGACAAAACGGCGGAGCTTGCAAAACCGTTTCTTTCAATCGGAAATCAGTACGGCGAAGGCTGGTTTTTGTGCGGTGAAATGGCAGAACTCCTGGAAGAGGGCGTTCCGAACATTGTCTGCATACAGCCGTTTGCCTGCCTTCCGAACCATGTTGTCGGAAAAGGCGTTATCAAAGCGCTGAAAAAGAAATATCCCGAGGCAAATATTGCCGCTGTGGATTATGATCCCGGCGCAAGCGAGGTTAATCAGCTTAACAGAATCAAGCTAATGCTGTCAACTGCAAAGGAAAACTGCCGTAAAAAGTGAATGTCAAGTAAAAAAACTTCCGGTCGCGTAAATGAGATACGTGACCGGAGTTTTTTATATAAATTAAACATGCGGGTATTTATGTGACAAGTTGTGAGCAATGTTTGATTTCACAGCCATCCTTCATGCGTTTCTTTGTATTCTTTGATCAGCTTATCAGCGTCTCGGATGAGCGCGCGCATTTCTTTTACGGAGCCGACCGTTGCGCCTGACGCTCTGTCGTGACCTCCTCCGCTGTATTTTTCCGCAAGCTGGTTTATCGTTACAAATCTTGACCTTAGACGTACGCGTATGCTTTCGTCCGGATATTCGATAAACGCAAGCCAAATTATGCTGTTTTTAATGGAATCAAGGAATGACACCGCGTTGCAGGCCTGTTCTGTCGTAAGTCCGAAACGTTCCTGGGTTTTTCTGTCTATGTAGATGTATGCCACTCCGTTTTTGGTCAGTTTCATGTTGCGGTAAATGAACGCTTTATACTTATAAAAATCGTATTCTTCAAGATAAAGATTTGCATATAGCCGGTCGGTGTCAATTCCAGCGCCGAGCATAACGGCGGCGCATTGCAGCGTTTCGCTGTTTGTCGAAACTGTCCGGAACCTGCCGGAATCTGTAACCATTCCCAGATATATGTATGTGGCGGCTTCTTTTGGCAGCGTTAGTTCTGAAGAAAATGTGATATAAAAGTCCGCGATCATCTCGCAGAGCGACGAACGTTCTTCTTCGACCCATGATATGTCGCCGTAAGGTGAAATGTTGATATGGTGGTCGATTTTTATCAGCTCTTTGCAGAGAACGTATTTTTTGTTGGAAATTCTCTCCGGAGAGGCGGTGTCAAGTACGATGCCGAGCGCTTCGCCGTACATTTCCCGGGAAATATCGGCGTCCTCGCCGCCGAGAAAGGAAAGATAATCCGAAAAGTCTTCGTTAATAATATAAACCTCTTTTTGAGGAAACGCCGCTTTTATGAGGGCTTTCAGTCCCATTGTGGACCCGACCGCATCGCCGTCGGGCCTTATATGACGCATGAGAATTATTCTGTTGTAATTTCTGATTTTTTCAAATATTTTGTTCTTCAATTCGGTATTCATTGTTGATTTTCTCCCAATACAATAAGGTCGCTGAGCATGTTCATCGCTGCAAAACGGTCTGGAACGGTTGCGCCGCTTGCCTTGGAATGTCCCCCGCCTCCGTATTTGACCGCAATCGGGTTTATATTATATTTTGAAGAACGTATTTCGCAGAGCACGCCGTTCTCTGATTCTGTGAAATTAACCCAAATATCAACTCCATTTATATCTGACATAACGCCGACCATGCTTCGGGATATCGAAAACGGATTTGCTCCGAGACGGCGTACTTCGTCAATGTCTGTATAAATATACGCTACATTCACTCCGACTCGTTTTATCTTCAAAATAAATTCAGCACGCATACGGATATTGTCAAGTTCATCAGTGTAAAGAGAAGAATAAATGTGAGGCATATCGGCGCCGTGCTCAAGGAGAAAAGCGGCAAGGGAAAACGTACGAGGCGATACAGAGTCAAAACGAAATCTTCCGGAATCCGTAACTATTCCGGTGAAAAGAGCATTGGCTGCGTCCGGCGAAATTTTCATTCCACAGTCCCTTGCAAAAGCCGTTATTAACCCTGCGCAGCTCTCAAAAGATGAGTCGACAACCTCACAATCGCATATTTTGCCCAAAAATAAATGGTGGTCGAATCGCAGAGTGGTTTTTGCCTGACGAAAACGCAGATCGCTTATAAGCTCCTCGGACGATGTGTCAAGCACAACAGAAAGCGCTCCTCCGTAAAGATCATCCGGAATCTCGTCCATTAACGAATCTTTCATAAAGGAATACCGTCCGGCGCAGTCTCCGGTTTTGAAAACTTTTTTTTCGGGATAAGTATCTTTTATGATGTTAAACAGGCCGATTTGACTTCCGAGCGCGTCCCCGTCCGGATTTGCATGGCGGTGTATAATTATACAGTCATTTTCCAAAATAAGTTTCAGGGCTTCTTCGAACATAATTTATTTCCTCAGATATGTTCAGCTTTGGACTTTCTTTTTTTTACAATTATAATAATTATAACCGACGGAATAACCGATGCCGCGGCAAGCAGAAGAGCAGTGAACGACCACGAACCGAAAAACGACGTTGAAATATGATTATCGCGCGCATACTGCTTTGCGTAACCGTTGTCGCTGCAGTCGAGGATAAGTTTTTCGCAGCCTTGAAAAGCCTCTGTGCCTATATAACTTACCGAAGACGGAATTTTTATGCTGCGAAGCGTAATGCAGCCGCTGAAAGCACCCGGACCGATTGATTCAATGCCGTCTGTAAGGACTGCCGAACGGAGAGCGGCGCAGCCCTCGAAAGCGTTTTCGGGTATTTCGGTAATCGAAGACGGAAGCGAAATCCTGAGCAGGTTAGGGCAGTAGGAAAACGCGCCGGCGCCTATTTGCTTAACTCCCTCGTCGATTGTTACGGAAGTTATATATTGGTTTGAATAAAAAGCACGCTCTGAAATGTATATGACCGGATAACCGTCGATCTCTGATGGAATATGCAGCGATGTTGTCGAAACGGAGTATCCGATAACGGTTGCTTCTCCGTTATCGTTTAAAGTATAAATCAGGCCATTTTCGGATTCTGACGGGC
>JAQXSY010000087.1 GCA_029219205.1 Bacillota bacterium
CATCATCAATGAAGGATGCGATAAACCATGTTGGCGATAAGTTTGATCTGCCGAATGGCTGGCTGAATGCCGATTTTATGCATACCGGCTCTTACTCTCCCAAGCTTGACGAATTTTCGGTCTATTATAAATCTTTTTACGGCGTTCTGTCGGTTCGCACAATTGCGGCAGAATACCTGATTGCAATGAAGCTTCGCTCAGGCAGAAAATATAAGAACGACCTTTCCGACATTATTGGCATTTTAGCCGAACACGAAAAGAAAGGTATACCCATTACATTTGAAAAAATTGATGCGGCAGTAGAAAACCTTTACGGCGGTTGGGACACCTTCCCCGAAGACTCAAAACCCTTTATTGAAAACGCGCTTAAAAACGGGGATTTTGAAAACGTATATGCTTCGGTGAAAAATGACGAAATCGAATCTAAAGATATTTTGGTAGATTTTGAAAAAGACTACGCAGGAGTCGCAAAAGAATCCAATATCAACGATATTCTAAAGACGCTCAAAGAAAAAAGATGGAACAACTAAAAATTAGATAACTGTATTGTTAGATGGTGAAAAATATGATAAACATTCGAAAACTTGAAACAGAATTATGGGAGGCGGCGGATCTGAGACCGCCGAAAATTTTACCGTGAAAAACTACTGAAAAAAAGCGCAAAAAATACACCTCATATCAGAGATTCCGAAATGAGTTATTGAGTTTAAAATATACTCAACAAGAAACCACAGGGGAAGGCGGCTCCCAACCGAGATTTTTAAGTTTATTAAGATAGGAATAGATTTTCTTTTCTGTATTGAACTGATTGTAGTAACCGGAGCCTAAATCTTTGTACGGATGGCCTTGCAACACATGATAAATGGCTATGAGCATGGAATGGGCAACTGCAATAATGGCTTTTTTCTTGCCCCGACGAACGACCAAACGCTGATATTGTGCATAGAAAAAGGTGTCCTTGTTTTTTACCGCAACCATAGCGCACTGCGTTATGGTCGATTTCAGAATTTTATTGCCCTTATTGGTTTTCCCACTTCTTCTTTTTCCGGCACTTTCGTTGTTTCCCGGACAAATTCCTGCCCATGAACATAAATGATCCGCAGATGGAAAGCGACTCATGTCTGTGCCGATTTCCGCTATAATCTGCTGTGCGCTGATCTTTGCAATACCGGGTAACTCGTCAATGGCAGAGGCTGCACGGGAAAATTCTTCATCCATATATTTTTGAACTAATGCCTCGGCCCGAGCAATTTGCTGTGTTTGCTCATCGATAACCCGCATTACTTCCAAAATGAGTTCGCGTTGCAAATCGGTTACTATACCTTCCAAAGATATGTACAATTCTTCCGCACTTGATTTGAGATTCCCTGTCATACAGGCAGACACATCTTCAACGGTAATATGCTTGCCGCAGGTGACCAGCTTCAACAATTTTTGAGCGGTTTGTCCTGTAATATCTGTCACTGTGCCGGACAGCTTAATGTTTGCTCCTTCCAACATCTTTTGCAAGCGATTAATTTCTCTGGCTCGTTCTTCCATACGACTTTTTCTGTACCGTGTCAATTCACGAAGTTCCCTTTGTTTTCGACACGGTACAAAGCTGGCTTTAAGTAAACCGTGCTGCAGCAAATCTGCAATCCATTCCGCATCGGATACATCTGTTTTTCTCCCAGGCAGCGCTTTCATATGTGCTGCATTTACAACGATTGCAGGAAGTTCTTCCAGTTCGAATACGTTGAACAAGGGTTTCCAATATGGTCCGGTACTCTCCATAGCAACCATTTGACAACCATGTTCTTTCAGCCATGCTGTCATCTCACGTAAATCCTTTGTAAATGTCCCAAACTGACGGATTTCTGAATGTTTCCCCTTTTTAAAACATACAGCTATCATCTGCTTATGGACATCAATACCGCAACAGCGCTCATAGACCTTTTGCATTTATATGCCCTCATTTCTACGGCGTCACTCCCGACATTTATTCATTTTACCGTGCGTCCTTTTGCCAAACGGCATAGACAATTTGCGGTGCGTTGCG
The DNA here is from genome assembly GCA_029219205.1 of Bacillota bacterium. Taxonomy (GTDB): domain Bacteria; phylum Bacillota; class Clostridia; order Oscillospirales; family CAG-272; genus SUG1495. The sequence goes on from JAQXSY010000087.1 coordinate 2,039, forward strand.
GGAGTGTATCTCAGTTTGTGTATCGAGTTCGCATCCCAAAAATTTACGAGCTCTTGCCGTAAATTAATTATACCACTTTTCGTTTATCGTGGCGTGTTTTCACGTGTATGTTTGTGTAAAAAGGAATCCGAAGTGCCATTTCCCTCCGTTCGGGGCTACGCCCCTTTCTCCGTAAATCCACAGTCTTCTACCATAAAGTCACTGTTATTTTAATTTTGTTTCAACTTGCTATTGCAATTTGCGAATATTTTTTTGATATAATAACCTCGCAGATTCGGTAAACTACAGAACCCGTGGAGGTGAGTGGCGGGGCTGTATAGCGGCAAACCCCGCATAATTATATGGTTCGGTTGTTCGTTAAGGCATCAACGAATGGCGCAAGAAACAGCCCGTAAACTTATCTCTTTCAAATCGACTCGATTTTGCCGAACAACCAGTCAATGCCGAATCTTCAAAATACTTTATCCTGGAGGTTTTATGGCATTTAAAATTTTTCGTAAAAACTGTTGCGGACTTGATGTCCACAAGACTTGGATTTATGCTTGCATTGGTATTACCGATACAAACGGTCGTACAGAATACAAACAGGCTCGCTTTTCCTCATTCTCTAAAGGATTGACGGAATTGGCTGATTGGCTTGCAAAATATTCTTGTACCGAGGTTTGTATGGAATCCACAGGCAAGTATTGGATGCCGGTATTCAATATACTTGAAAACACCTGTTTTGTAACGCTTGCTCATCCAAAATACACCAAACCGCAAAAAGGAAACAAAACCGACCGCAAAGACGCTAAATGGATTTGTGACCTGTTTATGTGCGATATGATAAAGCCGAGTTTTATTCCGCCGGCGGATATCCGTCAGCTTAGGGACTTATTACGTTACCGAACCAAGCTGACAAATATCCTTACCGGAAAAAAGAACCGCGCTCTAAACTGTCTTACGGTTTCAAACCTAAAACTTGACGATGTGTTTTCCGACGTGTTTGGCAAATCCTCACGTTCCATCATCAGTTACATTTTAGAGCATCCGGGTCAAAGCTTTGATGTGACACCCTTTGTTGACAAGCATTGCAAAAAGCCTATTGAAGAAATTCAGGCTGCTGTTGACGGCGCTATCTTCCGCGAACAGGCTGCAAAACTCAAAGAGTGTCTGTGCCACATTGACGAAATTCGCGCTCATAAACAAAATATTGAGCTTGAGATTCAACGCTTAGCCGAACCGTATGCTTATGCTCTTGAATTGCTGCGAACTATTCCGGGCTTGAACTCTGACCCCATTACCGCAATTTCTGTCATTTCCGAAATTGGTGCGGATATGTCCGTTTTCCCAACTTCAAAACATCTTGTTTCCTGGGCAGGATGTTGTCCCCGTAATGACAAAAGCGATTCTAAGGTTAAATCCACCCGTATCTCAAGAGCCGGCACTTATCTCAAGCCTTTGCTTGTTCAGGTTTCCAATGCCCTGATCCGTTCAGACAAAAACCCCGAATTTAAAGAACGATACCGCAGGCTTAAGGCTCGCCGCGGGCACAGAAAAGCTGTTATTGCTATTTGCCGTATGCTC
>JAQXSY010000088.1 GCA_029219205.1 Bacillota bacterium
GCCGCGGCTACGGCGGCGTAATCTCCTATTTTCTCACCCAACTCGGCGGGAACAACCCTACAGCAATTTGCCGACAGGCTTAACGCCTCTTTTTCAATTACCTGTTTTGCCGGCTCCCACAAAAGATTTCTGCTTCTTGCAAAAATACTGCCTATTACTATAACCTCGGGGTTTAGCAAATCTATTACCACCGAAAGTCCTCGTCCTAAATATTCTCCGCATATGCGGTAGACCTCAAGGGCGGTTTCGTCCCCCGCGTCGGCGGCGTCGGCAACCGTTTTAGCTGTGACGTCCGCCGCGGTCATACCCTTTTTAAAATACATCGGATATTCGCCGCTCTGTGCCTTTTCGAGAGCTTTCATATAGCCTAACTGCGCAAGTCCGCCTCCGCTGCAAAAGCCCTCAAAGGAGCCAGTCTTGCCGTAGCCCACAGGACCGAACCTTTCAAGGCGAATATGCCCTAACTCACCCGCGTTATCGTTAGTACCCGAATAAAGCTTACCGTCAAGAATAAGCCCCGCACCGAGTCCTGTGCCGAAGGTCATAAACACCATATTCTCAGTACCTCTGCCCGCACCGAATTTCCACTCGGCAACGGCACAGGCGTTCGCGTCGTTCTGCAAATGCGCGGGCACTCCGTAATGCGCTTCTATCTGCTTTACTATTTCTACATTATCCCAACCTGGGAGATTTGGCGGACTCATAATAATCCCCTTTTTTGAATCAAGCGGTCCGCCGCAGGAAATCCCCACGGCGTCGGGCTTGCCGTCCAAAATACCGTCCGCCATTCTTATCAGCTTATCTATCATCTCTGTCGGTGTAAGTCCCCGATCGGTCGGGCATTTATCCTTTTTTAAAAGCGTTATTTCTTTTCCGTCCCAAAGGGCAGTTACTACGGCGCACTTTGTGCCGCCTATATCAAAACCTAAAATATTCATTTTTCAACATCCGATCATTAAATAATATACATCAAGGACATAATACTTTTTTCAAAACCGTTATGCCCCTATGAGCCGGTATATTAACGAACCTTGTCGCCTATTTCAAAGCCTGAAATTTTTATTTAGTGACTAAAAGAACAGACGAAAGCGGAGGCAATTCAAATTGTTTGCTTTCCAATAATCTGCCGTTATCGTTCGGCGAATGATAAATTAACGGATTAATCTCCTCAGAAAAGCTACAAGTAACCGTATTTTGGGTGAAATTAACGACAATTTGACCGCAGCTTCCGTCCTCTGCCTCAAAGCGTGAAGTAAGAACGGGCTTTATCCGCTTTTTGCCGAGCTTGACTTCAAGAATAAAATCGGTATCGGTAATTATTTCGATCGGCTTAACCATTTTTCCCGTATGCAGATATTTTTTAGCATTACTCCTGCGCCATGCGTTAAGCTTTTCGACAAAGTCAAGAGTCGCGTCATTATCGGGCATATAGTCCTCGCTGAAATCACGCTGACCCCAAGCCCACTGGATTTTTCCCTCGTCATTTATCACAAGGGTCAAAAAGTCACCCGCAACAAAGGAATAAGCCAAACGATACCAAAGGTTTTCTTTGGTAGCACAATCCGCCATACAGCCCTCGCCGATAACCTGATTACCCATAAAATTATTCAAATATCTGTGATACAAATAAGAATAAAGCGGTACGGACATTCCCGCAAGATAATTAAGCTCAAAACGGTTATCACTTAAAAGCATTTCGGGAATAAAGGCTTGAGCCGCGGCGGACTCACAGCCGAAGAGCAGCTTTTTATTCTCTACCGAAGCCTTTGCAGTATTAAGGATATTTATAAGCTCCTCACTCATCCATTTACCGGGTACAGGCGGATGACCGTGTTCCCTGCTGTAACAGAAATAGGGCGTTCCTCCGAGGTTTTGATCCATTAGCTGAATGTAATCAACCCCGCTTGCCGCCATTTTTTCAACCTCGCCCACCATAATATCCTTACACTTTTTCTGTGAGGGGCACATATCGTAACCGCTACGCTGTGCGGTACATATTTTTGAAAGAGGAAGCTCTCCCTTTGGCGAAACGCACATTATTTTGCCCAAATCCCGGTCCTTAAACATTTCCTCGCCGCTGTAGTCGGTAAGCTTGCTCTTTTGCGTCCAACCAAGCCCGCTGCAATATACTCCGAGCAAATGTCCCTCGGCGTGCAGTGCGTTAATATATTCTTCCAAAGCTTCCTTTCCCCCGTAAGGAGGCCATACAAAGGGCGGCGCCCATGGAGCGGTGCCCTCCCAGTGCATAAGTATTACAAGTATTTTGCTTTTAAGCCTTTCGGAAAGCTCCCTTATCACAGGAAGACCGTTTATATATGGGAACAGCTTATTCGGCTTCATGTCGTCCGTATCGTGGTGCCCGCGAACGCAGTATGTCACGACAACGGGTGATTCACCGTACCAATCGGGCAAATTTTCATTGTTCTCTATTTCTTTAAAACGCGGCGATTTATTCTTTTCAAACCAACGGCGGTATATTTCCGCTCCATCGTGCCAATCTCCCTCGAATACGCCTAAAACGGTGTCATAATCCGTCTCGTATACTCCGCCGTATATTCCCGGATAGAGCCGCATTTGAAGACCTATTCCGTCATCTGTTCTGTAAAAATCAACAGCCTTAGTGTTATCTTTGGAATCATGTGCGGCAAAATATACCCCACCGTTATCAGAGGTCACCGCAAGCAAAGGAGTTGAAACCATACCCGGACACATAGCATAACTGCCCTCGCTCGGATATTCCGGCTCGCGATGTCTGAACATCTCTCCC
>JAQXSY010000089.1 GCA_029219205.1 Bacillota bacterium
TGCAAACGAGAAGCTTGCCTGCGACAATATGAGCGTTAAAGAGATAATCAGGTCGTCGAAAGTTGAGGCGCTCTGCACGACGGACGACCCTGCGGATACGCTTGAGTGGCATGAAAAAATCGCAAAGAGCGGTTTTGAAACGAAGGTGCTTCCGGCTTTCCGTCCCGACAAGGGTATGAACTGCGAGCGCGCAGGTTATTCGGAATATATAAAACGCCTGTCGGCGTCGGCGGACATCGAGATAACGGATCTCAGATCCCTGACTGACGCATATATAAAACGTCTGGACTATTTCGACGCGCACGGATGCCGGACTGCGGATCAGGGCATGGATGAGGGCGTATGCTTTGCAAAGTGGACAAATCTGAAGCAGGTTGACGACATATTTAAAAAGGCGCTCTCGGGCGGAAGCGTCTCGTTTGAAGAGGCAGAGATTTTTAAAACGTACATGTCGGTGTTCTTTGCGGGCGAGTACCGCCGCCGCGGCTGGATTATGCAGGTGCATTTCGGCCCGTTCAGAAACGTAAGTTCAAAGAATTTCAAAGCGCTCGGTCCCGACCGAGGATATGATATAATCGGATGCCGCAATACGATAAATGAGCTTGCACGTCTGCTTGATCTGATCGAGAGCACAAGCGGCTTGCCCAAAACAATTCTTTATAACATTAATCCTGCCGACAATGCCGCGCTGTGTGCGCTGACGGGAGCGTTCCAGTCGAGCGACGGCAGCGGAGTGCCTCTGGTTTACCAGGGAAGCGCATGGTGGTTCAGCGATAACATATCGGGTATGCGCGAGCAGCTGACGACATATGCCAATCTCTCGGCGCTCGGCTATTTCCCGGGAATGCTGACCGATTCGAGAAGCTTTGTTTCATACACAAGGCACGAATATTTTCGCAGGATTTTCTGCGATCTTGTCGGCGGTTGGGTGGAACAGGGACTGTATCCGCTTGACTGGGACGAGCTCGGCGAGCTTGTGTCAAACGTTTGCTACTACAACACGAAGAACCTTTTCTTTGAAACAAGATAAGCGCCGTCATGAGAGAAATGACTACATACTGTAACCCGCTTGCGGTTGAGGACATTCCTTCCGGCCGACCGCTTAACGCGCGTGTGGCGGGAATAAAGGACGTATCTTTGCTTAAGGATCACAGGTCAATTTCCGATCCGAGCGTAATTTTCTGGGATGGAAAATGGATTATGTATCCAAGCTACGGAATTGCCTACGTTTCGGAAGATTTTGTTCATTGGAAGCATGCGGACGTCGGCATACCGGATTTGACTTACAGTCCGGCGATAGTCGAATGGCGCGGAAAGTGGTACGCTACCGGTCATATGGACCCGGATGTGTACGTTGCGGACAGTCCGCTCGGACCGTTTGTAAAGTGCGGAGATCTGACCGATATAAACGGCAACGTCAGAAGCGCGGTCGACGGCTGCTTTTTGGCCGACGGGGATCACCTGTACTTGTTTTGGCACAGTCAGGTTCCGAATCCGTACGACGAAGACGTTGAATTTATGGCCGGGAGCGTGGGTGTTGAGCTTGATCCGGACGAGCCTTGGAAAATGCTCTGCGAGCCGGTTGTAATAAATCGTTTTGATCCAAAAGTCAGCTGGCAGAGGCTTGGCGAATACAATCAGAACGAGAGAGTCGGCTGGATTGAAGGGCAGTGGGCTTTCAAGCTCGGCGGAAGATATTATCTTATGTATTCCGGATGCGGAACAGAGTTCGGTGCATACGCAAACGGCGTTGTGTATTCGGATGAAGGTCCGCTTAAAGGATATGTGCCTCAGAAAAATCATTCTCCGCTGACCGAAAAGCGAACCGGGCTTCTTCGCGGAGCAGGACATGGAAGTATCGCGCCGGGACCGAACGGCTCTCTCTGGGTCTTTTACACTTACGCGCTTGCGTACGATCATATGTACGAGCGCCTCGTCGGGATGGATCCGATTGGGGTAGACGAAAACGGAGAGCTTTTCTGTCCGGCAACGACAGAGACGCCGCAGTATGCGCCGGGATTAAAGGAACATCCGGAAAACGGAAACGATGCCGGACTGCTTCCGCTTACCTTTATGCAGAGAGCGTATGCGTCGAGCTGTGCGCCGGGAAGATCGGCGATATACGCAGTTGACGAAAGCCTGCTGTCGTGGTGGCAGCCGGAAGACGGAGACGAAGAAAAAACTCTGACAGTACCGCTCGGGGACGCGACCGGATATAACGTAAACAGCGTCAGATTAATCTGGAGATACGTCGGAATGGAATCGCTCGACGGAATCGTTACCGGACCGATCAGATATACGGTCGAATACAAAGCTGCGGCTTGCGGTGAAGATTGGCGTATGCTTGTCGATGCGTCCGGAAACGACCGGGATCTTTGGGTGGATTACAGACAGTTTGAGCCTGTCAAAGCGTATGCGCTCAGACTTAAAATAATCGGCGCTCCGAATGGGATAAGTCCCGGAGTTATAAATTTCAGTGCGTTCGGAAAATGCGCGCATGAAAAATGAAAAATTTTTGAATTAAGGCAGGGAATTAAAAATGGAAAAAATCAGAATAAAAGTATCTCACGGAACTGAAATCTCGTCTTTGAATCAGGCTTTGGAATGTGTCCGCAGCGAGCGCAGCCGCTTGAATAATGATCTTCCTGCAGAGATTGTTTTGGAAAACGGCGAGTATTTTACCGAGGGGCTGTCTCTCGGAAGCGGTGACGGTAATATCGTTTTTACCGCCGAAGAGGGAGCTAAAGCATTAGTAACCGGCGGTATTCATCTTGATATGTCACGTGCGGAAAAGGTTTCGGATCAAAAGCTCATTTCTAAGCTTATTTCGGAAAAGGCGCGTGAAGATCTGTACAGGATTGACATTTCCGACATAATTGATAAGATCGGCGATATGCAAAGTATGCTGAATCGTCATGGGGCTGCGTTTTACCGCGACGGACTGCCGATGGAGCCGGCCCGCTGGCCGAAAAGAAAAATTCAGGGAGATACGTTAACCGATCACAACTGGTTCTTTTCGTCGCAGATATTTCACGATTCTAATAAAACGGCGCCGTTCCATATGTGCATAGACCTTGCGCAGGCTGAGCACATCAAGCAGTTTTGGAGCGAAGCCTCGTTGAAAAATGTGTGGATATCAGGCTATTTCTTCCATAACTGGCATTATGAGAGCTATAAGGTTTCGGAGATTGACACCGAAAAGCCAATGGTTCATGTGTTTGATGCTCCGAGCTCTTACCGCGCGACAAACGAGCCGCTGAAGTACAGACGTTTTTATTACCGCAACATATTCGAGGAGCTGGGCGGCAGCTGCGAGTATTATATCGATTTTGAAAACAAACTGTTTTACTTTATCGGAAATACCGGAGACATTGTTTTTACGGCTGCTTCCGGAAACGCCATTCATACCGAAGATACGAGCAATGTAACCGTAAGCGGACTGACATTAGGTTTTTATAAGGAGAACGTGCTTGATTTTCACGGAGGAAGCGATATAACCGTAAAAGGCTGCGAGATAATGCATGGCTCGCTGCAGGCAATTGAAACAGATGGAAGCAAAAACGTTCATATTTTCGGCAACCATATATTCGACATGGGATCCGGAGGCGTAAGCATTTCGGGCGCCGGATGCATGAAGACTTTTGAAAACGGCGGAGTACTTATCGAAGAAAACGATATTCACAACGTGTCAAGGCTGTTAAGGTGTTATGCTACCACTGTAAGTACGAAATCGTCTGTCGGTACGACGATAAGGAAGAACAGACTTCACGGCAGTCCGCATATGCTTGTTTTTATTAACGGCATAGATACAATTTTCGAAAAGAATGAACTATACGACGCGGTGCTTGACTCCGACGATGCGTCCGCGATATACTGGGGACGCTCTGCATGCATCATCGGAACACGCATCAGATATAACTATTTTCACGATATCGGCCAGAACGACACCGCAACCTGGTCAATCGCAGCAATTTACAACGACGATATTGCGACAAGCTGCGAAATATGCGGAAACATATTTAATCATGCTGCGCTTTTCGGCGACGACAACAACTTTAAGCGCGGCGACCACAACAATTCGACAATAGCTTTGAACGGAGCGCAGTTTTCAAACGTTCACAACAATGTGTTTATTATGTCGTCTGTGAGAGAGCATCCGGTGGAGGATGTCCGTACATACGAGACTTACGGATGGATCAAAAATACAATCGGAGCGTACATACCCGGCGACGGAAGGACGCATGGCGGAGGCATGATGTGGCATCACGAGCTTGAGGACATCGGATTTTTCAGCGCCGACGGACACACTCCATCGGAGCAGTGGAAGGAACATTACAAGGGCACTCAGTGGGAGGGCATGGCTGAGATTCTGTGCAGCGAGAACTACTTTAAAGGTTTATTCGACTCAGAAGGTTATAAATACGGTGTGCCTGATATCACAGACCGCGTAAGAAGCGGCGTGATCCCGTATGAAGAAGCTTTCAACGCATATCTCGATTACGTAAAGCAGCTGGTTGAACGGAAATACGGCGGAGATTATGTAACAAATTCGTTCTGCGACAACCTGATAATCGGTATGAATCCGGAGTTTATCAAGAGCGACGGAGACTCGGTTGTCAGAACAAAACATCACGGAAACATATATATAACTCTGGAGGATGCGGCAGGAGTGTTTGAGGACGCAGAGCACGGCGATTTCCGTCTGGCGCCCGGTGCGTCCGAAAAGATTGCCGCTCTGATACCCGAGGAAATTCGAGTAATTGCTTCAGACATTGTCAGACAGTAAGCGCAATAAGTTAAGTCGGGAACAGATTTGCAAAATAAACGGTAAAGGTATATAAACATTATTTATTATTAATTCTGAGAAAGGATTATATAATTATGGTAGAACTGAACCATTCGCGAATTAAAGTTGCATACGATCCCGAAGCGCTTTGCCTTAAGGTGATATGCGGCGGCGAGACCTTTTCCTGGTGCGAAAAACCGTCGATTCTGTTAAGAGGAACAGAAAAAAACGTTCCGCTTGACGCGGGAAGCTGCAGTTACAGCGAGTATACATCCGGTACGATGCACGGAGTTCGTGCAAGGTACGAAAACGTAGCCGATGGTATTTCGGTTGTAACGGAGGTAGCCGTAAGAGAGACTGACGGCGCGCTCATTTTTTCGTCGCGCGTCGAGAATGAAAGTCAGGGACAGGTAGGACGCGTTTATTTCCCTGCGGCATTTGACTTCGGAGCGGAAGAAAATTGCGGCTATACGGTTATGCCGGTTATGCAGGGGCTGATGATTCCCGCAAAGTGGCAGGGCGAATTTAAAAATTTCTGCGGAGGAGTAATATTTGAGAGATGCGCGTATATGGCGTTTTTCGGACAGGTGAAGCGCGGAGCTGGATATACCGCCGTTTTTGATACCCCGTACGACGCAATATATCATTGCGATCATACGCCCGGCGGCGACACGATAATACATCCGTCGTTTCAGCCGTCGCTCGGCAGAATGGCATACACCCGCAGGATGATTTATTACTTCGATTCTCCCTGTGATTACGTAAAAATAGCAAAGAATTACAGAAAATATGTTGCTGAAAAAGGCGAGCTTATCACTCTTAAGGAAAAAATCGACCGCAACCCCAATATTGCAAAGCTAATCGGCACGCCGGTATTTCATACGGGTATTGCAACTCATATTGACAAGGACTCATATTATTACGACAAGGAGCATCCGGAAAAAAACGACTCCTGCACTCCGTTTGAGTACTATGAACCGAGGCTGCGCGAGCTGAAAAGCCACGGTATTGACCGGCTTTACATCCATCTTGACGGTTGGGGCGTAATGGGATACGACAACTGTCATCCTGACGCTTTCCCGGTAAACGAAAAAGCCGGCGGTGCAAAGGCAATGAAATCTCTTGCCGACACCTGCCGTGAGCTGGGATATGTCTTTGGAATACACGATCAGTACCGCGACTATTATTACAGCGCGAAGACGTATAACGACGATCAGGCAATTGTGAACGAGGACGGAAGCCATCCGTTCTGCTCGGTATGGGCAGGGGGAAAGCACTCGTGGCTTTGCCAGGCGCTTGCGCCGGATTATGTTCGCAGAAACTATGATGAATTTGAGAGACTGGGCATAAAAATTGAAGGCTCCTACCTTGACGTATTCAGCGTAGTGAATCTCGACGAATGCTTTTCGCCCGACCACCCTATGACGCGTAGACAGAGCGCGGAGTACCGCCGTCAGTGCTTTGATCTTTTGAACTCGCGCGGAATAATTACAAGTTCTGAGGAAACGATTGACTGCATAGTACCTTCGATTGCGCTGTGTCATCATTCTCCGTACTGGTCTGAGCCGCTCGGAAGCTCTAAAGGTCAAACCATGGGAATTGCGATACCGCTGTTCAACCTGGTATATCACGACTGCATAGTTATACCTTGGAGCGGAGGCTACAAAAACAAAGGCGGATGGGGCATCCCGGGTACGGATTTTGCTTATCTGCACGGCATCCTCAACGCCGGAACGCTCTACCGCGGAACAAATTACAATCCTGAGATCGAAGGAATTATTAAGGAAACGCTGGACCTTCATGCGCTTGTTGCGGAATGCGAAATGGTTTCGCACGAATTCCTCGGCTCGTACAGAAAGCAGCGCGCCGTTTATTCAAACGGGACTTCGGTTGAAGTGGATTTCGACGAAAATACATATAAAATCGAAAAATAAAGCTGACGGGACAAAGACTGTTTCCCGATACAGGAAAAAAACAAAGCGGCGGGCGACCGGGCATATTTGTGTCCGGTTGCTCGCCGCTTGTTTTGTCTTTTTTACAGCTCTTCGCCGTGCTTGTTTTCCTCGCTGAAGCGTTTAATCTTTTTTGTGGTGGTACGGTCGAATTCGTTTTTGCGAATGAAAATTCTGCGAATCCGCTTGTACGGAGGAAGAGTAAGGTTGATTTCGTTTATGCGCTCGTAGAACAGTTTTTTCAGAGCGTCCTTGTATTCCTGAGTGTCAGGGTCTGCGCTTATGAGCTTTTCCGCTTCTTCGTAATTCGGATAAATTATCGCTTTTACGACAAGGTCGTCGCCGTCTTCTTCTCCGACGACCATGGAGTCGGCAACGAGAGGTATGCGGGCGATATATTCTTCAATCTCTTCCGGGAATATATTTTTACCGTTATGGGTTACAATTACATTTTTCTTTCGTCCGGTTATGTGAACGAAACCGTCCTTATCGATAAATCCGGAGTCTCCGGTATAAAACCATCCGTCGCGAATCGTTTCGGCGGTAAGTTCAGGAGCGTTGTAGTAGCCGAGCATGACGTTGTCGCCTTTATAGCGGATCTCTCCGATTCCGTTTTGATCCGGCTCGAAAACATCGAACGCACCGTGTGGAGTTGCGAGACCGGCAGAGGAATCGCAGAAGAATATGTCGCGGTTAACTGCGGCAAGAGGCGCACATTCCGTCAGACCGTAGCCCTGAATTGCAAGTATTCCGAGGTCACGCAGGCCTTTGAGAACTTCGGGATTTGCCGCCGCGCCCCCGCTTACAAGCAAGCGCAGTTTGCCTCCGAAGTTTTCGTGAACGCTTGCAAAAAGCTTGCCTGACATGTCTATGCCGACTTTTTTAAGCGCGTTGTTCAGCTTTATCGCTTTTCTAAGCTTATCCGCAACGCCTTTTTTCTCTGCGCCCGCCCATATGCGTTTGTACATCGTATCCATCAGTAGCGGTACGCACAGAATTACGGTCGGATGTACCTCCTGCATTGTTTTTGTTATGAGCGAAAGCTTCTCGCAGTAGGCTATGCTGCTGCCGCGGTATAACGGACAGAGAAATCCGCAGGTACATTCATAAGTGTGGTGAAGCGGAAGCACCGAAAGGAATGTGTCATCCGGACCGATATACGCCATCTGACACATTTCGGAAAGATTGAAGCAAATATTTCTCTGTGAAAGC
>JAQXSY010000090.1 GCA_029219205.1 Bacillota bacterium
CGCGGCGGTAATCGTCGTTGTCCATACATGGCATATCGTCATGTATGAGCGAGTACGTATGTATCATCTCAATTGCACAGGCATAAGGGACGGCGGCCTCAATACTTCCTCCAAGCGCACGTGAAAATTCAAGCGTGAGCACCGGTCTGATCCGTTTTCCTCCCGTAAACAGGCTGTATTCAACCGCATCGAACAGCTTTAAATAGTCGCTGTCCTTTTCTGACATATATTTTTTGAGCGCAGCATCGACAATCGCTGCGTCGTCTTCAATCAATTTTAAAATTCTGTTCGGCATAAGTTCCGTCTTCGCCCTTCACAAGCATTTTTATTTTCTGTTCAGCAGAGTCGAGCCGGTCGCCGCAAAGCTTCACAAGACTGACTCCTTCTTCAAACATCGCAAGCGATTTATCAAGCGGAGCGCTTCCGTTTTCAAGCTCTCGGACAATTTCTTCAAGCCTTGAAAGCGCTTCCTCAAACGTCAGATTTTTATTTTCTTCCATTTTTACTGCACCTTTTCATTCTGCCTGTTTTTTTCCAGGACTTTGCCCGTTATACTTCCGTCGGATGTTCGGAAACTGAACACTTCCCCAATTCCGATATCGTCGACGCTTTTGATCAGAGTTCCGTTTTTGTCAAACACCGCAGAATAACCGCGCGAAATTATTTTCAGCGGATTAACCGCGTCAAGCAAAGACGTCAGGCGCTTATACTCTGCTTTTTTTTGATTCACTATTGAAACAGACGCCGTTTCAAGTCTCCGCGAATCGTTTAACAAAGCGAGCCGTTTGTCGTCAATAAAATATTCGGGTGAGGTAAGCGCGCGTTTGTTCTTCATGTTTTCGAGACTTTTACGGTAAAGACCAATGCGCCCCGAAAGTATCATTTCCATTCTGGTATTGACATTAAGCAGCTTTCTTTTCAGCTCCACAGTCTCCGGAACGGCAAGCTCAGCGGCTGCCGACGGGGTCGGAGCACGTTTATCCGCGGCAAAATCACATATTGTAAAATCCGTCTCATGACCGACCGCGGATATGACCGGAATGCCGCACTTTCGTATAGCTCTTGCAAGTCCTTCGTCGTTAAAAGCCCAAAGGTCCTCAATCGAACCGCCGCCTCTTCCGATTATAATTACATCGACATTTTTTGACGCTCCGAAATATTCGATTCCGGAAATAAGCTGAGCGGCTGCCCCGTCCCCCTGAACAAGGGACGGATATAAAATCAGCTTTGCATACGGAAACCGTCTCCCGGTTATGTTTATCATATCGCGTACGGCTGCGCCTGTCGGAGAAGTAATTATTCCGATGCGTGTCGGAATTTTCGGAATCGGACGCTTTATCGATTCCGCGAACAGTCCTTCCGCTTCAAGCCTTTTTTTAAGCTGTTCGTATGCAATATACAGCGCGCCGATTCCGTCCGGCTCCATTTCTTCGGCATAAATCTGATACTGTCCGTCGCGGACAAACGCCGACACCCTCCCGGTCAGTATTACTTTCATTCCGTTTTCCGGAACAAACCTCAGCTTTGCCGCGGACGACTTAAACATCACCGCACGGATAAGTCCTTCTGAATCTTTGAGCGTAAAGTAAAAATGCCCGGTTTTGTAGTGGTTTGTAAAATTTGAGATTTCTCCCTTAACGTGCACTCTGGCAAGAAACGGAGTCGAATCTATCAAATGCTTAATATATTCGTTTAGCTCCGTAACTGTCAGAATATTTCTGCTTTCTTCCATCAGTATCCTTCCGCTTCCATTTCGGTAAGCAAAGCTATACCGGCCGCGTTATCGCATGAAAACTCGCGCTCTGCGACTATTCCGTTAAATACTTCCTTCACAGTTTCGGAAATATAACGGCAGCTCATCACGCCTCCGGCATAAAGCACCGGTAAACCCGGATGATTATTCAAGCCTTCCTCGGTCATTTCGGAAATTGTTCTGAGTATGAAATTCAAAACATAATACGAAATTTCTCCTGCCGGAACGCCGTCTTTTATCATTTTATCGACTTTGTTCTCCACGCCGGATAAGTTACAGTCGCTGCCCTTCACACAGATTTTGTCATTATATGTTTTTCTTTCAGCTGTCAGCGCCGCTTTTTCCATAGCGGGACCGCAAGGGAAATTCATTCCGAGTTTTACTCCTGTACGGTCAATAAGCTTTCCTGCGCTTATGTCAAGCGTGCCGCCGATTTTTATAATCGTTTTTTTGTTAACATAAAGGAGCTCCGTCGTACCGCCGGAAATATGAAAAGCAAGAAATTCCCCGCCCCAGAGTTCAAGTCTACCCGCAGAATAAAGCGCCGCCGCGACATGTCCCTCCTGATGAGAAAACTTATATAGAGGGACACCGTACGATCCGGCAAGAACTGCTGCGGCAGCGGCTCCAACCGTAAAGCACGGCATATACGAGCCTTCAATACGTCTCGGAAAGGCAGAATATCCAACTGCAGCCGGCGCTGCGCTTCCTGCTGTCCGGGCTGCCTCGGGAAGATTTGAAACATGCAAAAACACTGCGTCGCTCTGTCTGAGTCCGCGCTCTCCAGCATTCACACTCAGCGGTATTCTTACGTTGCTTATGACTTTCATGCCGGATGCTCTTGCAACCGACGTCGTGTAATTGCTTGTGTCAAACGCAGTGTATATTTTATTCATCGCTTTTCTCTTTTTTCAGTCCCTTTGCGTCGGCAAGAGAATTCAGAATGCCGTTTATAAACGCCGGCGATTTTTCGTGATCGAATTTTTTTGCAAGCTCGACCGCCTCGTTTATCGAAACACTATACGGTATATCGTCTATATAGATCATTTCGTAAAGCGCAAGTCTCATGATTGTCAGCGAAACCTTTGACATGCGTTCTTTTTTCCAGCCGATTGAATATTTTGAAATAAGCTCGTCAAGCTCTTCCATTTTTTCACTCACGCCGAAAAAAACCTCGTCCGTATATTCGTCAAACTCTTCTTCGCCGAAATCCTCAGCAATCCTCTTTATATTTTCCGGCACTTCGTCTGCCCTGAATTCTTTTTCAAAAAGAAGTATGAAAGCGTTTTCTCTCGCTTTTCTCCTGTCCATAAATTTATGTATATCCTTTTCAGTTTGTGTATTTATACAATTATACATTATATATATTTTTTGGTACGTTGTCAACACACATACGGAAAACATTCATCTTTTATTTTTCGTTTTTCCAATTAAATATCAGCGGGACTTCGTTCATAACCGATTCGCCGTTGGCTTTGTCAAACGGCGTTTTGTTTATTCCGGATTCGATAAAATCAAAGAAAAGTTTATAATCGTTCAGGTCGTGGCAGTGATCGCAGTCATGATAATTCAATGCGATATTGTCTTCTGCGCCGAGAAAACCGTATATTTCTTTTGCAGCGCGGTAGGTCTGCCAGCTTCCGCGCGGATTTGCCCAAATGTCAATTATACTGTCGGTTTCAAGCAGATATCTCGGAGCCACAGCTGCTTTAAGAAAATGCATATCGAACGGAAGCTGATCTTCGTTATCAACATATTTTTCCAAATTCGGACCGAGCCAGTACGGCACCGCGCCGAGCAAATCACTCAGAAATTCGCTGCGATGATCCCTGAAAGGCGAGTTTTCACCCTCGAACTGCTTATAACGGAAGCATCCGCATCCGGCAGCACCCGAACAGTTTGACTGACAAAACGCAATTCTTTCATCGACTGCAGCCGCAAGAAGCGTTGTTTTACCGCCGCGAGAGTGTCCTGTTATCGCAATTTTCTGCGGATCAATAAAGCCAAGCTTCAGTAAAGCGTCGACACAGCGGCTATATCCCCATGCCCACGCAGAAATTGCGCCGAAAGAATAATCACTGTACACTTCCCTGAGCTCTCCGACAAACGTTTTGCTATCAGGCTCTCTTCTGATATCGGAATACAGCGCGTCGCGGTTAAAAACCGCCGTTACAAATCCGCGCCTATGAGCTTCGCTCCGCACTTCGTCGGTAAAATATTCAAAACAATCGTCACCGGTCAGCACAACCGGATGCTTTCCGTCTCCGTCCGGAAGTTCAAGCTTCAGTTCAAAGCTTACGGTTTTCTCTTTTGTCCCGGTAACAATTCGGTAAGTTAATATTGTCCCGTTGCACGACAGCGGCACAAGTTCAAAAACCTCCGGTTCCGGAGGCATTCCTCCGAACAAAAGCGGAACAACGTCTGAAATAAGTTCCAAACGCTTTGAATTCCATTCTCCGCGGCTTGTCATGCGCGTTCCGTCGTGTTTAACAAACGGATCCGGAAGCATTCCTTTTATTATATCTCTTGACATATCCATAATAAAAACCCCTTATATCTAAATATATATTATATTCTACATTAAAAAAATAAAAAAGCAAGGTATTTTCAAATATTCGTGAATAAAGCCGGATGTTTCAAAACAAAAACGTGCGTTCTGATCGAGCGAACGCACGTTTATAAATATTATATCGGTTATTCTCTTTCAGAGCATATTTTTTCGGCGCAGGCAATCTTCGCACAAAGACAAAGCATATTCAATGCAGTTTTAAGCTCAGAGAGCGGTGGAAATGTCGGCGCAATGCGAAGGTTCGAGTCGTTCGGATCTTTGCCGTACGGTAATGGTGAGCCGGCAGGAGTTATCTTTACGCCGATATCGGCAAGCAGTTCATATGTACGCGCTGCACAGCCGTTTTGCAAATTTAGGCTAACAAAATATCCTCCTTCGGGCTTGCTCCATTCCGCAATTCCGAGTCCGGAAAACTCCTTTTCAAAGGTTTCCTCAACACAATCGAATTTCGGACGTAATATGGCAGCATGTTTTTCCATATGACGGAGTATACCCTCATAAGAGCCAAAATACCTTGCATGGCGCAGCTGATTCAGCTTGTCGTGACCGATTATCTGAATCTTCATGATATTTTTTATATATGCAATATTCCGGTCGGACGACGCAATTACCGCAACACCGGCGCCGGGGTATGAAATCTTTGATGTCGACGCGAAAATATATGCCATGTCGTCGTTGCCGTATTTCTTAAGCTCTTCAAAGAAATTCAGCTGCTTTGCGGGCAATCCGTACAGGGAGTGTACAACATACGCGTTATCCCAAAAGATTCTGAAATCTCCGGCGGCGGGTTTCATCGACGCGATTCGATTAATAACTCTGTCGCTGTAAACAATTCCGCTGGGATTGGAATACTTCGGAACACACCACATACCCTTTACAGAGTCATCCTCGGACACAAGTTTTTCCACCATGTCCATATCGGGTCCCTCGGAAGTCATCGGGATATTAACCATTTCAATACCGAGAGACTCGCAAATTGCAAAGTGTCTGTCGTAACCCGGGACCGGGCAAAGAAACTTAATTTTCCTGCCAAACCAAGGCTCATAACCGTCTCCGACTCCGTACAGCATTGCTCGCGCAACGGTATCGTACATGATATTCAGACTCGAATTTCCGCATACGATAATATTTTGTGCGGGTACTTCAAGAATGTCGGAAAAAATGTTTTTAACCTCCGGCAGACCGTCAAGCAATCCGTAATTTCTGCAGTCGATTCCGTTTTCAGAGATGCAGTCGCTGCCGCCGTGCAGGATTGTCAGCATTTCCTGCGTCAGGTCAAGCTGGTCTTTGTCCTGAATCCCTCTCGACATATCGAGCTTAAGTCCGAGCAGCTTCGCTTCCTCGTACTTTTCGCGCAGCTTCCGCAACTCTTCGGCAAGCTGCTGCTTAGTCATGGTAGAATAATTCATGCAAACGCACTCCGAATTTTTTTATTTATTTTTCAATCAATAATGTATCAGAAATCAGCCGAACCTGTCGTTCTGGGGAAAGATTCAACATCTCTGATATTTGACATACCGGTTACATACATAATCAGTCTTTCAAAGCCAAGTCCGAAACCGGCGTGCTTTGTGCCGCCGTAGCGTCTCAGATCGACATACCAGTTATAATCTTTTTCATCAAGACCGAACGTATCAAGCGCTTTGAGCAGATAATCGAGACGTTCCTCACGCTGAGAGCCTCCGATAAGTTCTCCGACGCCGGGAACCAACAGGTCCATGGCGGCAACGGTTTTATTATCGTCATTCAGACGCATATAGAACGCTTTTATCTCACGCGGCCAATCGGTGACAAAGACGGGCTTTCCGAAAACAGTTTCCGTAAGATAACGTTCGTGCTCGGTCTGAAGGTCCATGCCCCAGCCGACGGGATAATCAAACGCCACACCGCTCTTTTCGAGCAGATTCACAGCTTCGGAATAAGTGACTCTCGCAAAATCGCTGCTTATAATATTGTTAAGTCGGCTGAGAACCGTGTTGTCAATAAACTTATCGAAAAACTCAAGTTCCTTCGGGCAATGCTCAAGAAGATATCCGATAACGCTCTTGAGCATGCTTTCCGCGAGCTCCATATCATCCTCAAGATCCGCAAACGCAATTTCAGGTTCCATCATCCAGAATTCTGCGGCATGACGCGGAGTATTTGATTTTTCTGCGCGGAAGGTCGGTCCAAACGTATAAACATTTGCAAAAGCCATTGCGTATGTCTCAACATTCAGCTGTCCGGACACAGTCAGATTTGCCGCTTTCCCGAAGAAATCCTGTGAAAAATCAACCGTACCGTCATCGTTTCTCGGGGGATTGTTCATATCGAGCGTCGTTATTCTGAACATTTCTCCCGCGCCCTCGCAATCGCTTGCGGTTATTATGGGCGTGTGTACGTAAACAAAATTACGCTCGTTAAAAAACTTGTGAATCGCAAACGCAGCTTCCGATCTTATACGGAAAACCGCATTGAACGTATTTGTACGGGGACGGAGATGCGCAATCGTCCTAAGATACTCAAGCGAATGACGCTTTTTCTGAAGAGGATAATCCGGAGTTGATGTTCCGGTTATTTCAATTGAAGCGGCTTTGACTTCAAAAGGCTGTTTTGCATCGGGAGTTAACTCAAGGTTACCGACAACCGAGATGGATGCACCGACATTGAGCTTTGCAACGTCGCGGTAGTTGTCGATTTTTTCACTTTCAAACACGATCTGCAAGTTTGGGAACGTGCTTCCGTCATTAATCTCGGCAAAACCGAAAACATTACTTGCTCTTATGGATCTGCACCATCCGGCTACTGTGATCTGTTGTCCCGCATATCGCTCGGGATCCGCGTAAAGTTCTTTGATCGTTGTTCTTTTCATTGTTTAATTCCCTTTTCCATAACATCATATATTATAATATATTATCATGCTGATTTCAATATAAAAATGAAATTTAAATTTTCAAAATGTCATTTTTAGCTAAATTAACAGTATTCCGGCCATATATTTCGCAGCTTTGAGCTATATGACAATCATTGCGGTAATAAAAAATACTGCTTAACAGCTATCTTTTTTTCGAATTTGATTTACGGACTGAGAATCCGAAGGTGCCGATTTTTCTGCCGAGCTCATAATACTGTCCGTGTGCATACGCTGCAAGTCCGGCTTTGTCCAAATGCAGTTTTCCCGATTTGTCTATAAGCTTTTCGTCAACGTCGACAGCCACAATATCGCATATGAACATGTCGTGTGAACCGAGAGGAACAATATCCGTGACCTTGCATTCAATGCTAAGCGGACTTTCCCCGATAAGCGGACATGACACCTTTGAGGCCGTTTCCTCTGTCAATCCGCATGATTTGAATTTGTCAACCTTAGCCCCGGTATACGTACCGCACCAATCTGCCTTGCCGGCAAGCGCGGCGGTCGTCAGATTAATAACGCACTCTCCGCTCTCCTTAATTATATTATATGAAAAACGTGTCGGGCGGATAGAAACGTACGTTTTGGCAGGCTTGGTACAAAGGATTCCCGTCCATGCAACGGTTATAATATTTGACCGCTCCATGTAACGGCAGGATACCATTGCAGGCGGCACCGGAGCAAGCAAAGCTCCGCTTTTCCAAACCAGTTTTGACATAAGAGCTAATTATCACCTCGATTCACAAATAATATTATTATTTTATCACATTTTAAAAAAATTTACAACCTGAATACCGCATATTTCAATTTATTTTTAAAAAAAATCAGAAAATCAAATCCGAAATTGTTTCTTCTGATAAAAAAATCGCATCGCCGGTTAACGCCGAGATTACATTTAGGCAAAAATCAGCACATTTTTATATATATTTAATTGACTTATTACTGAAATCTGTATATAATATGCTTAAATTCAACAAAAAAACCAAATTCTGCAATTCAACCCGAAAATCACTTTTTCAGTCAAACAGAAAAATCGACGATTATAATTTTTTTGCAGTACAGTTTTTTATTTTGAGAGGATTTACGAAAATGACTTCGAAAATCATACTTCACAACGGAAACCGGGTATTTGAAATAGACAAAAAAAAATATTATCCCTGCGCGTTCCGTTCTTTTCGTCCCACTCCGGCAAATGTTTCTCTGTTTTACCGAAACGGAATCCGACTTTTCCAGATGCAGTGCAGCGGCATAAACAGTACGCTGGGAATTCCCTATTCAAATTACGGCGGCGCTTGGGTGGGAGATCATCGGTTTGATTTTTCCGCATTGGACCGACAGATGGAAATGTTTCAGAAATTTGCACCGGACGGATACTTTATGCTGATGGTGCTTTTGGATATGCCGGACTGGTGGATAAAGCAGCACAGCTGCGATTGCGACAGCTTTCTTCATATTGGAGAATCCGGCTTCGTTAAAGAGTGGGTTGAAGAGGCGACCGAATACTTAAAAGCCTTTCTGGAATATGCGGAGTCACGCTACGGAAACCGGGTTTTCGCATACAGCTTTTCCGCCGGACAGGCCACAGAATGGTTTGACAGCTTTGAAGACAGTCCCCGAAAGTCCGAGGCATACAGAAACGCAGTCGGACAGCCGAACGCTCATGTGCCCACGTTGTCGGAAATACGCAATAAGGATCTTCCCTCCCTGTATGAAACCGATTCGCCGGCTTACCAGTATATGAAATTCTGTTCGAGTCTCACGCCCCAACTGATTCTGCATTTTGCATCCGCCGCGCAAGAGGTGCTGCATCATGAAAAAATCCTCGGGCTGTTTTTCGGATACAGCGATATGCCTGTAAATTGGCAAAACCAGACCGGGACAAACGGATATGAGGCGGTTTGGGCAAGTGAAGATATTGATATGATGTTTTCGCCCGCATCTTACCGTAACTCTAGACTGGCAGACGGCGTCAGCTCATATCAGTATACGGTGGATTCCGTTGCCCTGCATGACAAATTATATCTTCATGAAATTGACCACAGGACGTATTTGTCCCATTACCCTTTGGACAACTGCTCAATGATCGACCGCGGTTACGACACGGCAGAGGAAACCATCCGTGTGCTGCGACGTGAACTTTGCGCCGCGGCAGTTAAGGACGGGGCTTTATGGTGGTTTGATTTTATGGGAGGTTATTATGCCTCGCCGGAACTGGAAGCGGAACTTAGGTTAGAAATGTCAGTATTAAACAGAATATACGAAAAGTCTCACCGATCCATTTCGGAAATTGCTGTCTTTGTGGATCCCATGTCATTTCTGCACATGAAAGACTCCACCTCCATTACCGTCGACTGCGTCAGGAACAACCGCGATGCCCTTCATGAATGCGGCGCGCCGTATGATTATTTTAATTTAAAAGATTTACCGCGTGTAAACAGGAAGCAATACAAAATGTTCGTTTTTCTGAATGCGCTGGACATTAGCGAAGAGGTGAAGCAATATATTCAAAACGAGTTGGCAGACAGTACAAAAGTATGGCTGTATGCGCCGAATTTGTTCTCGGGAGGAACGGAGCAGGTATGCGATATAAAGCTTTGTCCAAAAAATGATCCGAATGCAAAGGTAAATTACCGAGGAAAAATATTCGGCTTTACGGAGCCGACCGCGCCTATGTATTCGGTTAACGATTCGTCTGCGGAAGTCTTGGCGTCATATACCGACGGAACCGTTGCCTGCGCAAGAAAAGGAAAACAGGTGTATCTTGCCACCGGAAACGTGCCTCCGGAACTGTGGCGCGAGCTTGCTCGCCAATCGGGCGTTCATATTTACACGGACAAACCGGGCGCTCTGTATGCAGATTCAAGATTTATTGCACGCCAAACGGTTCATGAAACCGAAATTGAGCTTCATCTTCCCTTCGACTGTGTGCTGGAAGAGCTGTTTGACGGCGGCGTCTATAAAACCGATCATTGCGTACTTAAATATGAAGCTTAAACAGCGAAACAAAACTGTTTCTGATTAGGGAAAAAACGAACGGAGAGAATTGTGACAACAAACAATCGTGGTAATGATTGCAATGGAATTAACGAAAACCGATATTCGTGAAATTATTTCTTCCGGAATAATCGAGCATTCTTCCGAAGCCGAAAAATATATTAAAGAGGCAAAAAAACAATATGGCATTGATATAGTCGCCTGTTATTGCGATACTCATCAGATGCTGAATTTCTCAAAAAAGTCCGGAATTTTTCTTCCGCCCAAAAATCTCCGTAAAAATAACCCGAAAGAATCTTTTCTTGTTAATCATTTACTTCTGACGGTGTATCTGCGCGGCAAAAGACAAGATGCTGATGTTCTGAGAGAAAAATACGGCGATGAGCTTTTAAATCTTCTGCAAAATATAATCCCGCCGAGCAAAGCAAAAGCAGAATACAAAAGAACGTTTACTTCCGAAGAAATGCAGTATTACGGATGGTTAAATAAAAAACGGTCCGAATGGGACATGAGTAAAATCATTTACCCCGAAAAACCCGCAGCGGATGAAAACGAAATTTCAATTGAATCATTCGACGATCTTGTCATGTGGAACTATTTGAGCGAAGGGATGCGTGTCATAAATTCCTTTCAAAGCGCAAAAGAATTATCCGCAAAAACGTTTTGCGGCTGGGATTCAAAAACGCAGAGACAAACACTGTATATTATCTTGCCGGAAGAAAAATTCATTGACGCAGATAAACAACAACAGGAACGTTTAAATTCAGAAATATTAGCTTATATGCATTCGGTTGATAAGTTCGGTGTTGTACGCGATGATGAATTTATGCCAATCTATACGGTTTGGTCTGCATTATCCTAAAGCATGAGATTCAGTCTTCTGAGAGGCTGACAAAATGAGCCCGAACATCGGGCAATGCCCCAAAAACAGTTATCCTCCGTATGGTTCAAAGACTATACGGAGGATTTGCTTAGCGAGGACATTCTAACCAGCGGCATAAAGCAATGCGAACGCAGTGCCGAAACAAGGCGTCGGGAAAATCAACAATTATAAGAGTAATCCGCGATGCTCACGGCATGAAAGTATAAATGTGCGCCCTTTTGTTCATAAAGATTTTAAACATCTCGGAAAATTGAGATATAAAATTGAAATATAATGATATCTTTTTTTTATACAATCGCAAAGCGGATTACACATGGTTTCTTTCCGTTACTGTCCAACGGAGAAGAAACAATCTCAAGTGTTTTTAGCTTAACGCCGAGCATAATCTGATAATGATGCAAAAAATGTCCCGCACAGCAATAACAGTAATCTCTTCTGACATTTTCTTTAAACCCTGATTTATTATAGTTTGAGCATGCACAGGCAAACTCTTCCCCGACTTTATAATGGACTGCATTAGCACAAATTACTCCATCATCTTCCAAAACAGCATTACCCATATACGGAACTTCTTCTATATGCTCAATTTTTTCTTTTAAAGGCAGCTGAGCGTATTTAGACGCAAATAGTTTTGATGCTTTTTCACGTGCGCCGCCCTTACAGCATGCATTACTCTCATACAAAGCATGAACTGCATCGATATCACAGTTTTCGCACAATATTTCGGTTGCTCTCTTAAAATATAACGCTTTCTTCTTTTTCGGACTGCTGCTGGCTAGATCCTCAAATCCCTGATTAATTTGACAAGCTATTTCCAGCGGAATATTATGTTGTACTAACGTCTCTCTGAATTTCTCCGGGCAAGGCATACCGTAACCTCCTGATTTTCTTCGTTAAAAAAATGTCTCCTGCTCTTTCGCAGAATAATTATATCAGAAAAATGTGACAAATTCTACTGCCTGCAATAAAAACGCGCCCGAACTTTTTCGTCCGGGTGGTTTCGGTATCAATCAGAACCGGTTCAAACTTCACGAATTCCTATAATACGTGTATTGCGGCGTTCATCTGCGTACCCATTCGGGTTTATGCATCAGATTTTAAAACATAATAATTTTGCATTGAAAACCTTTATGCAAAAAAGCCGACTATTGCTGTTCCCCGATTTCCCCTGCCCACTTAAAAGCGTTTTTTGCAATAATCACCGCAACAATCTCATTGATAATCGCCGCCGCAACGATTGTTCCAGATACAATCGACGCAAGTGATGAATCGAAGGAGGAAAGAGTCGTCGAGGCAATACCCGTAAATACTAAGGAAACACCGGAATGAGGTAGTAAAGTAAAGCCGAGATATTTTGTAACAACCGGCTGAGCTTTTGTCAACTTTCCGCCGATATACGCACCGCCGATTTTACCTATTGCTCTGGAAATAATATAAACGAAAGTATAAAGTCCGGCCCCGGCAATAAGTCTGTAATCCAACGTCATACCGAGATTTACAATAACAATAACAAGGGACAAATTCAGTAGCGGACTATACAGTTTTAATGTTTCCGTTAACTCTTTTTCAGGGACAAGATTGGCAACGGTTGCGCTGAACGCCATTCCAATCAGCAAAAAATTTAATGTGAACGAATGGAATATATAAAAGTCAATCAGTAATCCGCCGATTGCAGACAGTACGAGAAACAGCAGCAGCAGACAAAAACGAACGCCGTTTCTTTTAACAGCTTTCATCAAAACCGCAGCCAAAAATCCGAAAGCAATTCCGATCACAAACGGAAGCAGAACCATTCCGATAATAGTAAGCGGTGACGCGCCGGCACTTCCGTGTATTCCGCTGATAATTGAAATAACTGTAAAGAATACGATCACACCGATGACATCGTCAACCGCTGCAAGCGGCAGGAGCGTTTTTGTGACCGGACCGCTCGTATGATATTCGTTAACAATGGATAAAGCGGGAGCGGGAGCCGTTGCCAACGCAATTCCGCCAAACACAAATGCCAAATAAACAGGTACATGCGTTATGATAAATACTGCCGAGAAAGCAGCGCTTACAAACAGGAATGTTCCGATTGACTGAACAAAAGTAATTCCGATAATCTGTTTGCCTGATTTGGCAATTTTTTTAAAAACAATCTCGCGTCCGATCATCACTCCGGCAAAGCACTCAAACATTTTAATCAGAATCTTGTACCAAACCGAGTTTGTGATATCCAAAGTTACCACCTCTGCAAGATACGGACCGAACACAATACCCGCAATTAACCAGCCGAGAATTGCAGGCAGTTTTAATTTTGAAATCAGCTTTCCGCAGGTGAGAGCCGCACAGAGAATTGCAAAAATACGAAGAAGCCCTATTACCATAATATATTCGCCAAACTATCTATAACTCCATCCGGAGCGATTTTTTCTTTACAAATTTTTTCAAAAGAGCCATTTACAATTACGCGAAGGGATTTTTTGTCCTGCTCCGAAATACCGCCGCAAAAAGACGAGAAAATTATTTCCAACAGATTATCATTTTGTTCTGCCGTGTATTCGTACAATGCTTCGTTCAATTTATACTTGTTAAAAATATCACAACTTGTCATTAACTTGGCGTCAAAGTAGATTGAAAGCAGTTTTAAATGAGCAGCACCGGTGTTTTCCGTTGTCAGTCGTTCCGCCTGTTCCTTTATATCGGAATAATATCTTTGATACAGTGCAAAGGCAAGAGCCTCTTTGTTCGGAAAATATTTATAAATGGTTTTCTTTGAAATATTCAGCCTTTCGGCCAATGTGTCTACCGAAAACCGCAAGCCTTCCCGCCGAAGGCTCTCAATTGATTCGCAAATGATTCGCTCTTTCATGCGGAAACAAAATCCTCCTTTTTTGTTTCTATTATATCTTCTAAAATATTTGTTGTCAATAGAACTGAGAAGATTTTTCAAAAGAAATCATACAAAGAATTATGCGCTTAAGCGCGGACAACTTGACGACGCGCCGCATCTGTATTTTTCGCTGTTCCCTCTTTCTGTTTTCATTTATTTTTCATATTTTGAGAAATTGGCCGATGTTTTTAAAATAAAACACTTCATACCGCCCGGAATTTCTCCGTAATGGCATGAAGTGTTTTGACCACTTTCATACAAATCGCAATTTGTTTGACAATATTGATTCTGTTTTTAATAACACTGAAGAATAAGCCAGCTGGCATCGAAGTTTTTCGCAGACAGTTCTTCCTCAGGAATCCAGAGGTAAAGCATGCCGCAGTCTTCCCAAATCATTCCGATTTCCTCGTTGCTTTCTATCTGAAGCAAAAGTCTCCAGCGGTGTGCGTTCTTGTCCATTCCCTTCTTCTTCCCCTCTATGTACCCGCTTGAATCTCCGCAGTACAATCCGCTAGATACAAGTTCGCACTCCAATTCCATACTGCCCTGAAGGTTATTGGGATGACCAAGCATCTTATTGTTCAAATAACCGGAAACATCATCCAGCATCTCCAAATATTTTTCCAGGTCGTTTTTGGACATATCCAGAGCCTCTCCTGATGGACTGTCTAAATCCGGCAGATCAAAGGCAGTCTCAAATCGAAGTTGTGCGGCTCCGAACACACAGCCGTTTTCTTCAATATCTTCCGGCGCTTCCCTGCGCTTCAATTCGGACAGGTCGCCGTCGTAATAGTAAACTATTTTGCCATTCGAATCCGCCGGATCGTAGCCCCATGGCATGCCGTCTTCGGAACAATCGTAAAAGAAGTAGAGAATTCCGCTGTCGGGAAGCTTTCCTTCGGTATCAAAAGGCTTTACTTCCGCAAAGTTTATCTGACACACAAAGGATAACGGGATGTCGGACATATCCTGACGAAACCATTCTATCCCACTCGGCAGGTCGGGCAGACCGCCCATCTTTGAGAAACCGATTGATATGCATTCGTCACCGACAGGTTCCAATTCCATATGTATTGAGCTTCTGATATGCGGTTTCAGCCGTTCAAACTGATTGTACAGACCATAGGCATTCAGCAACGATTCCACATCTTTAAGTGTTTTCATATCAAAGCCTCCGTTTTTTTGTCCGTTTTGATTTTTTATGAGATTTTAAATTCGCCGAGTACTGACTAAATCATTGTTAAAATTTAATGCTCGTCTGTTTGCATAAACAGTATAGCATCAATAAACCCGAAACTCAATACAAATTAAAAACAAATCAAAACCGTCTCTCTGGACCGAAAATCCCGGACGACGGTTTTTTTTTACTAAGGCAAAAAAACAAATGAAAACAAGTATATTTTTTTCGTATCTTCTTTCTCTGCTTTCGGGTATTTGATACTGTCGGGGGTCTTTGTATCATAAAAGGAGAAACAATAGGAAGAAGCAGTAAATCGACAGAATTTCTGAAGGAATGCATGGCGGAGACTTTGATCAAAATCATGAACGATAAGGAGTTTCAGAAGGTAACAGCGGACGATATCGCCGAGATTGCAGGAGTAGGACGTGCCACATGGTTTCGTAACTTTAAATCAAAAGAGGACGCGATTCGATATAAGCTGCGTATCGCATGGGAAAGGTTTGCAGAAGAACGCAATTTATATGAACGAAATCGTTTTGACATCCGGGACGCTTCAGCATTTTTCGAATATAACGCAGGAATGAAAAAAATATTGAAAACAATATACCAATCAGGACTCGATATGCTGGTTTTTGAAGTATTCAAGGAGATTATGGTTGAACCGCAGGCTGAATCGCCAAACCGATTGTATCGTGAAAAATTCTACGCATACGGTTTATACGGTTTGCTTGACGGTTGGGTGCGACGCGATTTCAAAGAAACGCCGGAAGACATGTGCCAAATGACGGTTTGGCTTGCAAGGATAATGAAGTTTTATAATCAAAAAGGGCGAACTCTGCCAAAAAACGCAAAGTCGTCCTTTAAATTATGCCGTCGGTCAGTTTTATATCTGTTGACTTAGTAAAAAAGGCACTCCGTAAGAGTGCCTTTTTTATTGGTGGGGGCAGCTGGGATCGAACCAGTGACCTCATGCATGTCAAGCATGCGCTCTAACCAGCTGAGCTATGTCCCCATCACTTCTGAGCTTCTATATTATAGCATACGCAGCCGAATTTTGCAACAGTTTTTTCTCAATTTGTGATTTTTTATTTAATATGTTAATATTGACACGTTTCCGACCGTGTGTTATAATTTAAATTGTAAAAATTCAAAATTTTTTTTAATTTGTTATGGTCAAAGAAGAAGAAAAATTCAAAAAAAGTAATTTGTTTGAAGGCATCGTTTCTCTGCGTTCGATTTTAAAAGCAGGTGAAAACGGCATATCAGACCGAAAAATCAAAAATGTTTTTTACAGTAAGGAGCGCGCAGAATCATCTGTCCGTGTGTATACGTGGATGAAGCATACTTCCGAACGTCTTAATTTTAACCTGATTTTGCGGGAAAACGATTTTATCGACGACATAACGGTCGGAAATTCGCACGGCGGTATCGCGTTTGAATGCGGAGAACGAAGTTATCTTCCGCTCGACGGACTCGATCTGTCCAGTGTATCAAACGGATTCTATGTTATGCTCGACGGGATCGAAGATCCATATAATTTCGGTTACGCCGTACGAACGCTGTATGCTGCGGGAGTTACCGGGCTTGTACTGACGCCGAGAAACTGGATGAGCGCTGCGGGAGTTGTGTGCCGTGCTTCGGCAGGAGCGTCTGAACTGCTTCCGATATATGTTTCCGAAGGCGCTCTGGCTGCGGAACATTTTCATAAATACGGATATAAAGTCGTATGCGCTGATCTTCGGGACGCCGTCCCGGTATACGACGCCGGGCTGAAGCTGCCTTTGCTTCTCATTGTCGGCGGTGAAAAGCGCGGCGTTTCGCGGGCAGTTCTCGATACCGCAGATATAAGAATCAAACTTGATTATGCAAGAGAGTTTGAAGCTTCTCTCTCCGCTGCATCAGCCGCTTCCGTCATAGCTTATGAAATTTACCGCCAGAACAGATAATTAAGCCGTTTTATTATGGCATCTTTTTCCCGGTATCATATAATATTAATAAGCCGTTATAAATACGGCTTATTAATATTATGGGAGAAATATATATGAACGTACGGGCCGAAAAAAAAAGATATTTCATCGGTGCAAATTCGAGCCGAGGGTTTGTTAACTTTACATCGGATATTTTTTGCAGAGCCGAACGTCTTTACATAATAAAAGGCGCGCCTGGAACCGGAAAGTCAAAACTGCTGAACGATATCGCGAGCGAAGCAGAAAACCGGTCTATGGACGTTGAATACTATCACTGTTCGTCGGATCCGTTTTCGCTTGACGGTGTTTTCATAAAGGATATTTCAGCCGGGATTATTGACGGCACGGCTCCTCACACTGCCGATATGCGCTTTCCGGGAGCGCAAGACGAAATACTTTATCTCGGCGATTTCTGGGATAAGGATGTTCTCGAGAAAAAGACGCCCGACTTAATTTCGCTGAACAAAAAGAAAGCCGAATTATTTGATTCGGCATACAGGCTTCTTTCGGCAGGCGACGCATTTTACCGCGAAAAAAAGGCGTTGCTCTCTGATGCGGTGGATTTACAGAAGCTTGACGCCGCAATCGGAAGAATATTCGACAAACGCACGTGCGTCGGAGACGGATGGCGCATGGAGCCGAGACAGACCGAAGCCATCGGAATGTTCGGATATACGCGTTTTCCGACAAACGAGTATCTTGGCAGCAGCATTTATCATATCGACGACAGATTCGGTATTTCTTCTTTCGCTTTCAATTCAATCATCGAACACGCCAAAAAGCGAGGACTTACGACTTACGTTTCATACGGAGTATTATCGGACCTTGATATAAATGAAGTATATTTACCGGATACCGGAGTTTCGTTTGTTTGCGAAGTGAAACAGCCTGACGGATACAAATCAGTTAATATGTCGAGGTTTATTAATAAAGAAACGATTAAGGCCAATCGAAATAAGCTTCGCTGCTATACAAAAATGCATAGTGAAATAATCAAAGAAACCGAAAAGGTGTTTGAAGATATAAAACGCATCCACTTCTCAATTGAAAATATATATTCCGGAGCGATGAATTTCAAAAAGAAAGAAGAATTCTCAAAACACTTCCTTATTGAACTGTTTTCGTAACAAACACCCCCGAAATCAGTTTGTGGGCAACCACACGAAGGTTCGAATCCCTCTCTCCGCCAAAGCGGCTTGATTTTGAATCAAGCCTCTTCCTTTTTGAACCCGAGAAACTGAAACAGATGCTGATTTTTACACCATCCTCTGTTTTGTTATGTATATAGTTTTACAGTTGCTTTGCGAAGTCTTTGATCAGCTCAGCGTACCCTGCTGTAGCGAATGACTTGGCTATTCTCTCAACGCTTGCAAAGTGGGCTATCACGCTTTCCTTACCGCAGTATAATTTGTCCCTGATTCTGACCGAGAAGATTTTGTTCTGGTCGTTTAGATATTTGGAGGTATTGGTAAAGTGTTCCTCTCTTCTTTTGAGTATGATACAATCTGTTCGTTTGCCATGATATGTAAAATGAGGCACTCTGTGAGTGCCTCATTTGCCCTCCTTTCTGCCAAGGATGCCGGTCATAATATCCGCGCTCGACTGATTTGAGACCGTTATAAACTGATATTTGCGTAAGAGTAATATGGATCTCTA
>JAQXSY010000091.1 GCA_029219205.1 Bacillota bacterium
GGTCGTTATTCGTCCGGCGTACACCATGGGCGGTACAGGCGGAGGTAATGTTTATAATGCGGACGAGCTGCGGACCGTAGCGTCGCGCGGAAATCAGGCAAGCATGATAGGACCGGTCCAGCTCGACGAATCGGTAATAGGCTGGGAAGAGCTTGAGCTTGAAATTGTCCGCGACTCAAAGGGAAAAATGATAACGGTATGCTTTATCGAGAACATAGACCCGATGGGTGTGCATACCGGCGATTCGTTCTGCGCCGCTCCCATGCTTACGATTTCAAAAGAAGTTCAGGAGAAGCTTCAGGAGTATGCATACAGGATTGTTGAATCCGTCGGCGTTATCGGAGGTACAAACGTACAGTTTGCGCACGATCCGAACAGCGGAAGAATCGTAATAATCGAAATAAATCCCAGAACGTCGCGTTCCTCGGCGCTTGCTTCAAAAGCAACCGGCTTTCCTATCGCGCTTGTTTCGGCAATGCTTGCGGTCGGTCTTACTCTCGACGAAATACCCTACTACCGTGACGGAACGCTTGATAAATATACGCCGAGCGGAGATTATGTTGTCATAAAATTTGCAAGATGGGCGTTCGATAAGTTTAAAAAGGTTGAGGACAAGCTCGGAACGCAGATGAAAGCGGTCGGCGAAGCTATGTCGATCGGCAAAACATATAAAGAAGCTTTCCAGAAAGCGATACGTTCACTTGAAAACGGCAGACCCGGACTCGGCGGAGTTGAGGCGATCGAAGCTTTGTCAGACGATAAACTTATGTCTGCGCTGTCGGAGCCGTCGAGCCAGCGTCAGTTTTATATGTACGAGGCTCTCAGGCGCGGCGTCGCTCCGGAGCTTCTTCACCGTATGACAAATATAAAAATGTGGTTTATCGAACAGATGAAGGAGCTTGCGGATTTTGAAGCCGAGATGAGATCCGCGGGAGAGCTGACCGACGATATCCTTAAGAAAGCCAAAAAAGACGGCTTTTCGGACAAATATCTCTCAAAGCTGTTTAAGATAACCGAAAAGGAGATACGTTCCCGCCGTGCGAGAATCGGTGTTGTGGAGACCTGGGAGGCAGTTCCCGTAAGCGGTACGAGCGATAACGCCGCATACTATTACTCGACGTATAATTCCGAAAAAGCGGCGGATATAATTCCGGATAACGGAAAGAAAAAGGTTATGATACTTGGTTCCGGCCCGAACCGGATCGGTCAGGGAATTGAGTTCGACTATTGCTGCGTTCACGCCGCTTTTGCGCTCAGAGAGCTCGGATTCGGCTCAATTATGGTAAACTGCAATCCCGAGACGGTTTCAACGGATTATGATACGTCGGACAGGCTTTATTTTGAGCCGCTGACAGTTGAAGACGTTTTGTCGATTTACGAACACGAAAAGCCTCTCGGAATAATCGCGCAGTTCGGCGGACAGACTCCGCTCAACATCGCCGGCGAGCTTGAGGCGAGCGGCTGCCGCATACTCGGTACGTCGCCGGCGTCGATAGATCTTGCAGAGGACCGCGACAGTTTCAAAAAGATGATGGAGAAACTGAATATTCCGATGCCCGAATCCGGCATGGCGTCCACTGCGGAAGAGGCGAAGAAGGTTGCCGAAAGAATCGGATATCCGCTTATGGTGCGTCCGTCGTACGTCCTCGGCGGCCGCGGTATGGAGATTGTGCGCGATGAAGAATCGCTTGTGACATATATGGATGCCGCAATAGGCGTTACGCCCGATCGTCCGATACTTATTGACCGTTTCCTCTGCCATGCGACGGAAACGGAAGCGGACGCAATTGCTGAAAACGGAAAAGCGTTTGTTCCTGCCGTTATGGAACATATAGAGCTTGCGGGAATTCATTCCGGCGATTCGGCATGTATAGTTCCGCCGCTTAATCTTTCGAAGAAATACACCGATACCATATCGCGTTATACAGAGCTTATCGCCAGCAACCTCGGAGTATGCGGACTTATGAATATACAGTATGCGATAGCTGACGGTAAGGTTTATGTGCTTGAGGCGAACCCGAGAGCTTCGCGTACAGTGCCGCTTGTGTCAAAGATATGCAACATACAGATGGCGAAAGTCGCAACGCGGGTTATAATGCACGAATTTACGGGCGGAGCTTCTCCGATTGATTCTCTGACTCACAAGGAAATATATCATTACGGAGTAAAAGAAGCTGTGTTCCCGTTCAATATGTTCCCTGAGGTCGATCCTGTGCTCGGGCCGGAAATGCGTTCAACCGGAGAGGTTCTCGGACTTTCCGATTCGTTTGAACTTGCTTTCTACAAATCTCAGGAGGCAGCGAACTCGCGGATACCCGACAGCGGAAAAGTTCTGATATCTGTAAACGACGAGGACAAAGCTGAGGCGCTTGAAATTGCTGAAAATTTTGCCGCGCTCGGATATACGGTTGTCGCGACAAGCGGAACGTGCCGCTATTTCAGAGAGAACGGAGTCTCCTGCGAGCAGATAAACAAACTGTACGAAGGACGCCCGAACATTCTTGATGCAATGGCAAACGGGGAGATTGCAATCGTTATAAATACGCCTGCTCCCACGAGCGTTCGCACATACCAAGACGATTCGTATATACGCAAAACGGCGATACGAAGCCGTATCTGTTATATGTCAACCCTCGCCGCTGCTGCGGCGGCGGTCAAGGCGCTGAAATTTTTGCGTCAAAATTCCCGGTCAAGCGTTAAATCGCTTCAGGAATATCATTCCGATATAAAATAAGCGGCTCGAAATTGCTCCGTATTTAATAATAAATTGAAAATTCTTGTAAAAACTATTGATTTAAGCGCCGATATGGAGTAAAATATTATCGTTAAAAAGAAAAGAACACGAAAGGACAAATAAAATGGCACTTGTTACCACAACAGAAATGTTTAAAAAGGCATACGAAGGCGGATACGCAGTCGGAGCTTTTAACATCAATAATATGGAGATCATCCAGGCGATAACCGAAGCGGCGGAGGAAACCAAGTCTCCCGTTATTCTTCAGGTTTCCGCAGGCGCGCGCAAGTATGCAAAGCATGAATATCTCATGGCGCTTGCAAACGCAGCGGTTAAAGACACCGGAATCGATCTTGCCCTCCATCTCGACCACGGCGACGGATTTGAAATCTGCAAATCCTGTATCGACGGCGGATTTACTTCAGTTATGATTGACGGCTCAAAGTACAGCTTTGAGGAGAATGTTGAAGTTACAAAGAAGGTCGTCGAATATGCTCACGCC
>JAQXSY010000092.1 GCA_029219205.1 Bacillota bacterium
GATACGATTATCAAGATCAAATCTGACGAAACGTACAGTCCTGTATCTGCGCTTCCGATACTTCCGCCCTGCGGCGGATTCCTATTTCCGCCGTTTTGCATATCGCCGGGCAGCTGCATGCTGCCCTGACCGTTTCCGTCCGGAGCGATACCGCCAAAGCCTTCCATTCCGCCGTTTATATCAGGAGGCGTTTGACCTTGATTGTTATTATTCTCGGCAGTTTCTCCGCTTGCGCTGTTCTGAGGAGCGAACGACGTTCCGATGATTCCGCCGCTTTTTTCCTTAGCTGAGGATGTTTGACCGTTTGGCGTTCCGGAATTTGTGCCGTCGGACATATTAGGCATATTTTCGCCGTTTATGTCCGGTTTTTTATCGCTGTTGTTGCCAGGTATGTTTTTGCCGCCCATCATATTTCCCATGGAACCCATTGCAGAGACAGAAATGCTGTCGGCGTCTACAAAATTCGTCTTATCGGTCTGTTCGTCGCTAGTGGAGCCGATTGTGCCGTTCAGCTGTCCGCGAACGCTTTCTGCGCGGAGCAGACAAAACTCCTTTAATGTGTCAATACCGGTGATGAATTCCTCGTAGGTGCAGAATTTGCTCGGGTAATCCTCAACATACGGAGAGATCATTTCCTTTACGGAGCCGATCATCTTTTCAAATTTGCCGTTTTCGAAAAAATCAGAAATCAGCTCCGAGAAAAGCGTGTGATACATTTCGGTGTATTCCTCGTCTGCAAATATCCATGCGAGCATTGGACGGGAATCTATCGTTCCGCCCGACACGGGAGAGTCGATCGGATAATTGACAAGCGAGGTTGCGTCGGTATTGGACTGGAATCCTCCGAAGGCGAGGTTATAATCCCAAGGAATCATTGAAAGACGCCTGTCGTTTTCGTACAGATAATAATTGTGTATCATTGAGCCGGTATAACTGTCGAAATTTAAAACGAAATTGTGTACAACGAAATAACGGATCACTTCCTCCGTATATACGCAGGATTCTATGTCGGACTGTTCGTTCATTGCCTTTATAGCGGAGATTAATCTGTTCCTGTCGCTGTCGGTTATATCTGTCTTTGCGTTGTCAAAAATATTTGAATAAGAACTGTAATTATCGTCCGAGTAAATCAGAGAAACGTCGTTTGAACCAATGATTCCTCCTATATTACCGGGATTTTGCATGCCTTCGCCATGCATATTGCTGCCGGGCATTTCGGGAATCGTGCCGTCACCCATATTCGGAAAATTTCCATCGCCGAAATTTGGCGTTGCTCCGCCGGGTACAGTCATGCCGTCCGCACTGTTTTCAAAGTTTATTTGAGGTATCTCCGGAACTTCGCCGAATATATCTTCAAAATTTTTCAAATCGAAGTCTTTGCCGTTTCCTCTGCCGCCGCCCATGCCGATGCTGTCCGGCTTGTAAAGATCTTCGTAATCACTTCCGTAATTGCGTAAAAGAAAGGATTCTTCCACCGCTTCTACCGCCAGATACAGTCCCCAATCTTCGCCGTTTACTGTGATGTTTGCTTAGCTGCAAAGCGGAGAGGCGACGCCGAACTCATTCATCATACGATAGGTCAGGTAATCCTTCATATAGGTATTATCCTGAATAATATTGTTTAAGCAGAGCTTGTCAAGACCGTGGTAGGTGTTGTTGCTGTCGTAATGGTCAAATTCGATTTTAAAGCGGTATCGGTCGCTTCCGGAGGACTGCACGTTTGAAAGCGAGGTGTTTCCTTTTGCTCGAATGGCAACGTTTTTAAAGGCTTCGCCGTCAATCACCACGCTGCAGACCGAATATTCCTTGCTGATGCAGTTTTCAATAAAAATTTCCCAATCGTTCATTACAATGTCAATCGTATGAACCCTTGATGTGTTAAACAGCCGATCTTCATATCCGAGCGTCCGCGCCTTTGCTTCAATGCCAAATGCCTCTGCGCCCATAAACAAGGAGGTCAGGATCAGCGTAAACACAATCACGACGCAGCATATTTTATCAATGTGCTTATGCGTTGACATACATACCCTCCGTCAGCCCATATATTCGCCGTTGTAGCTTACAAGTACAGCGCTTCCGACGCCGGATATTTCGGACAGCGTGTTGACAAAATCCGTGTTATCGTCCTTGAGGCGAACTTCAATATTCAGCTCGACCATTCATTTTTGTGCGGTTTTGCTTTTAACCGCAAAGCGGCGGGTTTCCTTTTCAAGATACTCTCTAACCTTAAGTTCGCAGTCGTGGTTTTCGCAGGTTACCATAATGATATACGGTATCAAACGAATCGTCAAAATAAAGGCTTCGGATATTGTATTTGCCGTTTATACCGTGCGTTTCGGGTTTGGCAACCGCTTGCAGCCTTGCTCTGAGCGTAAGCATATCAAAAACAGTTATTTCGTGTTTCAATTCATTCCGAAATTTCATTGCACACTCTCCTTTCTGCATTTTTTTAAATGATATCACTGAATAATTTTTAATACAAATTATTCAGCCGTGCTTTGTCGGCTTAATCTGCCGGTAGAGGATTATTTTCCGTATTTTCGCCAAAAACGCCCTGCATATTGCCGCCCTGCATATTGCCTCCGAGCACGGTGAGACCTTTAATGCTTCCGTTGTCGCCAAAAACTATCTGAACGATACTGCCCACCGTAAGCGTCTTTATTATTTCTTCGTTGAGCGTTACGGAGATACTGTCGCTTTCTGATGTAAACGGCAGCGTCATATTGCCCTCCATGCTTTCGGGAAACCATCCGTCCGGCATTTGCATCCCGCCTTCGGGCATCCCGGGGACAAAACCGTCTTCGGGAATTTGAGGCGGTTCTTTATACGGCATGGTTTCGCCTTCCGGAAGCGCCGGAATATCTCCCGTTTCACCGCCCGGCATTTGCGGAACTGACCAGTTTCCCGCCGGATGATTCATATTGCCGTCTTGCGTCATGTTTTGGCCCGACGCAATCCCGCCGGCGCGGAGCGTTATCTTTTGTCCGTCAATCGCGGTTGCCTGCGCAACAACAGTTGAATTGTCATACTCGAATTTTGAGCATCCGGATGCCGTGCAGATTAAAAGCGTCAAAGTCAATAGAGCGGAAGTCAATTTCGTTGTTTTCATAAAACAGATGACCTTTCAAACAGAAAAATATGTGAAAAATATATATTATTATATACCTGTATTCTTAAGGGACGCTAAAGGCGGCTGTTTTTTCTTAAATATTTTTTTAATGCAAAACAGGCTTCGGCTGCGTTTGTAGAATTATGGAACGAAGATAAAATTTTCTGTTCGCAGAATTATATTGAAAACTACATATTTTAATGATATACTGTTAATATCTGATAAGAATAAAAGGTGAAATATGGCAAAGCTGATGAGTGAGGTAATGCTGGGACAGTTGAAACTGGCAAAGCCGCTGCTGAAAAGTCTGACAATAGAAAACGCAAGAAAATATCAGGATATATTGGGAGAATTGGGGGCAAAGGCGCTGTCGCACAAAATCGGATATATACCTGCAGAATTGACCGGCGGAGCAGAGGCGGAGTACGCTGTCCCCGAACAGCTTACCGGCGATTATGCCGTTTTGTATCTGCACGGAGGAAGCTATACCGCCGGCTCGCTTGCATATGCGAAAGGATTCGGAGGCATCCTTGCTGACAAGCTTGGATGCAAGGTTTTGTGTCTCGGATACCGGCTCGCACCGGAGCATCCCCATCCTGCCGCGCTCGAAGATGCGTATTCCGCTTTTAAGCTTCTCGAAAAAGAGTATTCGGATAAAAAAATTGTACTTGTCGGCGAATCCGCCGGCGGCGGACTTTGTCTCGCGCTTGCGCTTTACCTTAAGAGCCGCGGAGAGCATCTGCCTGCGTGCATAGCAGCGCTTTCTCCTTGGACTGATCTCACTTTTACGGGAAAATCATTTGAAACAAACAAAGAACGAGACCCGATGCTTTCCGAAGAGGCGTTGAAATACAGCGCCGAGCTATACAGAGGCGACACGCCGGCAGACAATCCGTTCGTATCACCGATTTACGGCGATTATTCGGGATTTAATCCGGTTATGCTTATGGCGGGAAGCGCGGAGATTCTTCTTGACGACACAATTATGACCGCAAAGAAGATAGCGTCGTACGGCGTTGACGTGACGCTCAACATTGAAGAGAACATGTGGCACGCGTACGTTCTTTACGGCACTCCGGAAGCTAAAAAAGCGCTCAGAATGATTAAAAAATTCACGGAAGAAAACACATTATGAACAATCAGAAAAATCATCCCAAAAGATGGATGAAGCTCGACAACGCGGCGAAAATATATCCGTCGGCGATGTCGTCCCGGTGGATGGCAATTTTCCGCCTTTCGGTTGAGCTTACAGAAAAAATAGATACGGATATACTGAGCGAAGCTTTGCGTATGACGCTGCTCAGATTTCCATCACTTTCGCTAAGACTCAAGCGCGGCTTTTTTTGGTATTATCTTGAACAGATTGACGAAGAACCCGAAATCAGCTCCGACGTAAGAAATCCGTGCGCGAGAATGAATTTCAAACAGAATAAAGGATATATGTTCCGGGTTCGGTACTATGAAAACAAAATTTCGGTTGAATTTTTCCACGTATTGACCGACGCTACGGGAGGAATGAGCTTTCTCAAGACATTGACCGCAGAATATCTGACAAGAAAATACAAAATAACGATTCCGAGATCCGACAGCCTGCTTGACTGTAGTGATCTTCCGGACGCGTCTGAGGTTGAGGATAGTTTTATAAAGTACGCAAAAAAAACCAAGTTGGCGTCTCCTGAAGCAAAGTCCTATCATATAGAGGGAACGCCCGAGCGCCGCGGCGTTATTCATATAACCACGGCGATAATGGATGTTTCGCAGCTGTCTGCAAAAGCAAAGGAATATAACGCGACTATTACGGAGTATCTTCTGGCTCATCTTGTTATGTCGATTGCGGAAATTCAAAAACGTGAACCCGGTAGAAGAAAGCGGAAACAGCCGGTGAAGGTGTGCGTTCCCGTGAACCTGAGAAAATTTTATCCGACAAAGACGCTTCGCAATTTTGCCTCCTTTGTAAACATCGGCATTTCATCCGAATACGGCGAATATACTTTTGAAGAGGCTGTTAAGTCAATACACCATCAGATGGGTCTTGAAACGAGCGAAAAGCATATTAACGCCAGAATGAGCGGCAACGTCAGCTCGGAGAAAAGCATTCTTATAAGGGTGCTTCCGCTGTTTCTTAAGGATACCGCTCTTAAGATTGCTTACGCGCTGAACGGAGACAGAACTTCGTCAACGACACTGTCGAATCTTGGAATGGTGGCCGTTCCGGAAGAGATGAAGCCTTATGTAAAAAAATTTGATTTTTTGATTGGGCCGTTAAAAACAAATCACGTTGTTTGTGCCTGCGCGTCGTATAACGGAACACTGTATTTCAACATAACGAGAAACACTGTTGAGCCTGAAGTCGAAAGACTTTTTCTTACCTCTCTTGTGAAAAACGGCATCCATGTTAAAGTTGAAAGCAATAACATTGATTAAAGAAGGGATGATGCAGTAATGTCATATTGCGTGAATTGCGGCGTTGAGCTTGCCGATTCAGAAAAGAAATGTCCTCTGTGCGGAACCGTCGTTTTAAATCCGAAACAGGAAAAAAACGAAAATATCGCGCTTCCGTATTCAGATAAACATGAGGATATCGTAAAGAATTTCGACGCTCGCTTTGGTTCGTGGCTTGCAGCGATGATCCTGCTTATTCCGTGCGGCATATCGGTGATCTGCAACCTGACGGTTAATCATGAACTTAGCTGGTCGCTTTATGTTGTCGGGGCATGTATATGTGTTTTTGTTTTGGTGCTGACTCCGCTGCTTTTGAGAGGGAAATTTCCGTACCTTCTGATTTTATTAGACGGCGCGGCGCTGACGCTTTATCTTTTGCTTATCGGGATAAATAATAACGGAGAGGACTGGTTTCTTCCGCTTGCTTTACCGATTGTGCTTTCAACCCTCGCCGCTGCGCTTGCCTCGACTGCGGTTATAAAAAGGCAGAACACTCCTGTAATTTACAAAATCGCCTTTTCGCTCCTTTTTGCTGGGACATACTGCATATTGCTTGAAATAATTATTGATCTTGCGGTCTGCGGAAAAATTGATCTTATGTGGTCGCTTATTGTAATGCTTGTATGCGTGGTTTTCAGCGTGATAATGTTTATAATTGAACGCAGAAAGCGGCTTAAGGAAGAGATTCGCAGGAAGCTGTTTATTTAATGTGCCGCTTGAACGCCGCTTTTTTGTTAAAAACTTCTTCCCGAGCTTGTTTTTTCGGCTTTAATGCAATTTCTTCTGCGCTTTGAAATAGAAATGTTTTCGGATCATAAAAAACCAACAGCCGGTCTTATTAAAAGACCGGCTGTTGGTTTTTTATGAGTCGCTTTCGTTTAGCATTGAACGGTACAGATTTTTATAAATTGCTCCTTTTGCAATAAGCTCGCGGTGCGTCCCCTGTTCCGCAACATGTCCGTTGTCCATGACGATTATCAGATCCGCGTCTTTTATCGTTGACAACCGGTGAGCGACGATGAAGGAGGTTCGTCCCCGCGTCATTGTGTCAAAAGCTTCCTTTACGTAACGCTCGGTCAGCGTATCAATATCGGAGGTCGCTTCGTCGAGAATGAGAACCTTCGGATCAACCAACATAACCCGCGCTATGCACAGTAACTGTTTTTGTCCTTCGGAAAGCGATACGCTGTCGTCTCCGATAACGGTTTCGTAACCGTCGGGCAGACGCTTAATGAAGTTATGCGCGTGGCAGCGCTTTGCCGCCGCAATGATTTCTTCGATTGAGGCTTCGGGTTTGCCGAAAGCAATGTTTTCCCGAATCGTTCCTTTGAAAATCCAGGTGTCCTGGAGAACCATGCCGAAATTTGATCTGTATGAGTCGCGGTTGAATTCGCGTATATCGCCGCCATTTACCTCAA
>JAQXSY010000093.1 GCA_029219205.1 Bacillota bacterium
CGTATGATCGGCGGCATAATCATGACGCACGGCGACAACAGCGGACTTGTGCTTCCACCCGCCGTCGCTCCGATTCAGGTCGTTATAATCCCGGTTGCACAGCATAAGCCCGGCGTTCTCGAAAAGGCTTACGAGCTGAAGGACAGGCTTGCAGGCGCCGGAATCAGAGTTAAGCTCGACGACAGCGACAACAGCGCAGGCTGGAAATATTCGGAATACGAGATGAAGGGCGTTCCGGTCCGTCTCGAAATCGGTCCGCGCGATATCGAAGCGAACAAGTGCGTGCTTGTAACAAGAACCACGCGCACAAAATCCGAGGCGTCTCTCGACAATCTTGAGGCGGCAATCCGAGAAAAGCTTGAGGAGGTCCGCTCCGAGCTTTATGCACGCGCCCTCGAAAACCGCGAACGCCGCACGTACGCGTGCCGCAGTCTTGACGAAATTACGTCGGTTCTCGAAGAAAAGGGCGACGGATTCGTTAAGGCAATGTGGTGCGGCGACGAGGCGTGCGAGGACCGCGTTAAGGAAGTTACCGGCGTAGGCTCCCGCTGCATTCCGCTTGAGCAGGAACATATCGACGACGTCTGCGTATGCTGCGGAAAGCCCGCAAAGCATATGGTTGTCTGGGCGCGCGCTTATTAATTCGTTTCCGGGCGCCCGTAAGAAACCGTACGGAGCCCAAAATTCCGAAACCGTTCCACCGTCGTGCGGCGCGAACAAAAGCCATGCCCGAAAACGTCTTTTTGGGAAATTATTTAAATTTAAAATCAGCCAGCCGCTCCTGTTATGGCGCGGCTGACTCTATAAAGGAAAGAGAATGATACCGAAAAAACTGCTTCCCGACATATACCTCGACGATATTTACTCGATCGATCTCGACGGTCTTGCAAAACGCGGTATAAAAGCGCTTATACTCGATATCGACAACACGCTTGTCACCTACGACGATCCGGAACCGACGGAGCCGGTCGCAAAATGGTTCGGAGAGCTTGAAAAGCGCGGTATCTCGTTTGCGTTCGTTTCAAACAACAACGCAAACCGCGTCGGCAGATTCAATTCGGGTCTTGGCTGTCCGGCGTTTCCGAAGGCGGGCAAGCCGTCCGTAAAAAAAATAAACGCGGCGCTCGGAGCGCTTGGTGCTTTGCCGGAAGAGACCGCGTCGGTCGGCGACCAGGTTTTCACCGACGTGCTTGCGGCAAACCGCGCCGGTCTGTACTCGGTGCTCGTAAAGCCCATAAAAGACAAAAAATCGCTGTTTTTCCGTTTCAAGCGCCTGCTTGAGCGCCCGGTCATCGCAAAATACCGAAAGGAGACGCAGAAAAATGACTGACAGACAACCTCTTGCCGACCGTATGCGTCCGGTGTCATTTGACGACATAGCCGGGCAGGAGCATCTGTTCGGCAAAAACGGAACGGTGCGGCGTATGTGCGGCGGAGGCTATACTCCGAACATGATCTTTTTCGGTCCTCCCGGAACCGGAAAAACGACCGCGGCCTCCATCATCGCGTCGCAGTCGTCGCTTACGCTGCATAAGCTCAACGCCACCTCCGCCACGCTTGCCGACGTACGCGAGGTCATCTCCGACACGGGTTCGCTGTTCGGCGCCGGCGGCGTACTGCTCTATCTCGACGAAATACAGTATTTTAACAAAAAACAGCAGCAGTCGCTGCTTGAATACATCGAGGACGGACGCATAACGCTGATTTCGTCCACAACCGAAAACCCGTATCTGTACGTTCACCCGGCGATACTGTCGCGGTCGGCGGTGTTTGAATTCAAGCCGGTTCCGGAAAAAGCGATAATTCCGGTTCTTTTGCGCGCGATGGAGACGCTGAACCTTGGCCCGGGCGGAAAAAAGGAGCTGTCGGACGCCGCGGCGGAGCGCATCGCCTCGCTTGCGGCGGGAGACGTGCGCCGCGCGCTGAACCTGCTTGAAGGCGCGTACAGCATTTCCGGCGATATTATCGAAGAGGACGCGGTCGGCGAGCTTTCGCCCTCGTCCCTCGGCAATTTCGACCGCTCGGGAACCGTACACTACGATATGCTTTCGGCGCTCCAGAAATCTATACGCGGCTCCGATCCGGACGCGGCGGTTTTTTACCTTGCAAAAATTCTTGACGGCGGCGATCTTCCCGGCGCGTGCAGACGGCTTCAGGTCATTGCCTGCGAGGACATCGGGCTTGCCTGGCCGCAGGCGATACCGGTTGTGCGCGCGTGCGTTGAAATGGCAAGGGATCTCGGAATGCCCGAGGCGCGTATTCCGCTTGCCGACGCCGCAGTTATGCTAGCAACCGCGCCCAAGTCCAACAGCGCATACCTCGCGATTGCCGCTGCCGAAGAGGACGTCTCCTCCGGCAAGGGTCAGAGCGTTCCTCCCTATATGCGTCCTTCAAACAACTACCGGGGCTATAAATACCCTCACGACTACAAAAACCACTATGTTCCGCAGCAGTATCTTCCCGACGATCTCGCCGAAAAAAAATACTACGAATTCGGCGACAACAAATCCGAAACGGCTGCGCGCGAATACTGGGATAAAATCAAAAAGCAAGGCTCATAAAAGCTGTGCGAAAGGCAGGTTTAACCATGCAGAAGCTTAAGTACAATTTTTTTACGGCAAATGAAATTAAGCCTGAGGGCTGGCTTCGCCGCCAGCTCACGATACAGGCAGACAGTCTGTCCGGAAATCTCGACCTTATCTGGCCGGACGTACGCGACTCGTCCTGGATCGGCGGCAGCCGCGACGGATGGGAACGCAC
Organism: Bacillota bacterium; assembly: GCA_029219205.1. GTDB lineage: Bacteria > Bacillota > Clostridia > Oscillospirales > CAG-272 > SUG1495. Next base: position 2,761 of record JAQXSY010000093.1, read on the forward strand.
TCCGTACTGGCTCGACGGCTTCATTCCGCTTGCGTGGCTGCTCGGCGACGAAAATCTGAAGGCGCGCGCAAAGCGTTACGTTGACGGTATTCTTTCGTTCCAGAAGCCGGACGGCTGGCTTACTCCCTGCGCCGACGGCGAACGCGATTCCTACGACATGTGGGCGTACATCCTCGTATGCAAGGTGCTTGCGCTCTACGGCGACTGCACCGGCGACGAGAGGATTGTCCCGGCGCTTGAAAAGGCGTTTACGGCGTTCCATGAACGCATAAAACGCGCTCCGCTTCACAACTGGGGCAAATTCCGCTGGTTTGAGGCGCTCATTCCGATTTTCTGGCTTTACGACAAGACCGGAAAGGATAATTTCTCTCCGCTTGTCGCCGATATAATCGCGCAGGGCGAATCGTATCCCGGCCTTTACGAAAACTGGCAGGGCGCGGAGCCGAAGCGCGAATGGACGCTTGAAACGCACGTTGTCAACGCGGCCATGGCTATAAAATGCGACGCTCTCGCCTCGCGTCTGTCCGGCGGCGACCCCGACGCGTTTGCGGAGAAAATGTACAGCATGATCCGCGCCGTCCACGGCACTCCGAACGGTCACTTCACCGGCGACGAATGCTTTGCCGGAACCTCTCCGATTCAGGGCTCCGAGCTTTGCGGCGTCGTTGAGGCTATGTATTCCTACGAGCAGCTTATTTCTCTTACCGGAAACATGAAATGGGCCGACCGGCTCGAGGACGCTGCGTTCAACGCGCTCCCGGCGCCCTTCCTGCCCGATATGTGGACTCATCAGTACGACCAGCAGATAAATCAGATCGGCTGCTATAACATGGGCGAAAAGCGCGTCTGGCTGACAAATCCCCCCGACTCCAACCGTTTCGGGCTCGAACCCTGCTACGGCTGCTGCACCGCAAACTTTAACCAGGGCTGGCCGAAGCTCGCTCTGTCCTCCTTCTACCGCGCCGACGACGGCATTCTCTCCGCCGTATTTGTCCCCTCGACCGTCAAAACGAAAATTTCCGGCGCCGACGTGTCTGTGCGTCTTGCAACCGAGTATCCCTTCCGCGATTCGCTGTTATATATCGTAAACACAAGCGAACCCGTTGAGTTTGCGCTCCATATACGCATTCCCTCCTATGCCGACGCGGTTACCGTTGACGGCGAGACCGTTGCTCCCGGCACTTTGCACACCGTCCGCCGCAAATGGAAGGACGGCGATACCGTTCAGGTAAGCCTGACGCTTACGCCCCGCTTTGTCGAACGTCCGAACGGGCTTTGGTGCGTAAGACGCGGCGCGCTCCTATTCTCGCTTCCGGTTAAGGACAAGCGGCGTATGTTTGAATACGAAAAAGACGGAGTTGCGCGTAAATTCCCGTACTGCGACTATGAGCTCTACCCGGATTCAGATTGGCAGTACGCCTTCGCTTCCGACAAGCTTGAAACCGTTGAATGCGACGACAGCGACGGCTTCCCGTTCTCCGACACGCATCAGCCGCTGAAAATCAAGGCCGAATTTGTGCCGATCGACTGGGGCATGGAGGAAGGCTTTGAATTTGTGTGCGCGGCAAAGCCGCGTTCGGAAAAACCCGCCGGTAAACCCGTAACCCTTATGCTTCAGCCCTACGGCTCGACCAACCTGAGAATGACCGAGATGCCTCGTGTTGCTCCCGTGTAACCCATAAAATGATTTAAACGAAAAATCCGGGGACGCCTTTTTGAAAAAGCGTCCCCGGAATATTTTTTTGCCGTAAAATCAGCCCTCCTCTCAATGTCAGCCAGAATAGCGGACGATTTTTGTCAGGCAAACGGTTATATCGTCGCTTCGGCGGCTGTGCGCAGCGGCTTCGTCCGCGATTTTGTGCGCCGCGCCGTCAAGGTTCTTAAAACCTCCGGTTCCGAAGGTCAGAAGCTCTGCAAGCCACGGACCGTCCTCGACGCCGTCGCTCATCATAACGATAACGTCGCCCTCTTCAAGACTGAATCGGATTTCCTCCGCGTTAATTATATCCGTTATGCCTACTGGAAGCGAGCTTGAGGTGATTCGAAACAGCTTTCCTCCGCGCACAACGTACGACGGCGCCGCACCGCTTTTTACAAACGCCGCAGACGCGGTCAGCAGATCCACTTCGAGCAGATCGACCGTCGCAAAACATTCCATATTGCGGCATCTCATATAATTGTTAAGCATTTCAAGCGCCGCGCCTTTCCCGTTTCCCGCCGACAGCATTTTTTCAAGGAACACGCACACCGTCCCCGACGTAAGCGCGGCGTCGGTGCCGCTGCCCATGCCGTCGCTTATGACGCAATAGAAGCGGTCGTCGCTGCTCTCAACCGACGCGCAGGAATCGCCGCTGCGCGCTTCGCCCTCCTTGCGTTTTGTCGCCGAGGCGCAATCGGTTCCGAGCCTGCGCTGCCGGCTCAGATACATGGTTACGTAATCGTCGCAGAGATCGAAGCGCGGAGGGGCGAATTCCGTACCGCAGGCCTCCTTGAACGAGCGGCGTATCTCCTCCGACGAAATCCGCGCCTTCGACATATCGACGCCTCCCGCGACGACGCTTATCCTCCGTCTGCCGTAGACGGCGATATTCCGCGCGTAAAGTCCGCACCGGCGCGCGGCGAGGCGCGCTTTTTTGGTCTGAGTCTCGTCGAGCGTAAATTCCTCCGCGTTTTCGCGGCACGCCTCGCCAAGCAGCTTTGAAAGCGTTTTCAGATCAAGCGAAAACACGTCGCTGCGGTCGGTCTTTGCCGCCTCGTCGAGCCGGTGCAGGTACGCGGCGGTAAACGCCTCGGTAAGTCCTGCCGACTCTGGACAGCGCCTCTGCATAACAACCGGAAGATCGTCCGCCGTAACGCTGCCGTTTGCCGCCATAGCGGCGCTTAATTTGTTTAACACGTCGTTGGTGTACGAATACTCGCGCTCCCAGCATACGGGATTCAGCTTGCATTTGGCGCATTTTTCCTGCCAGATTCGGTCGCACAGACGGCGAACCTCCCCAACCTCTGGCTTTCTCATCCGTCCCGAAAGCTCCGCGAACATTTCGGACAGCGAACCCATTGCTTCCGCAAGCGAGGCGAGCCTCCGTTCGGTATCCTTTGCCTTTTCGCCGGTTATGACTCCCGCGCAGACAGCCTCTTCGGACTTGTCGGAAGGCGCGCTGTAAATAAACAGCTTCGGAATGATTTTGAACTTCAGGCAGGGTATCATTACCGCGGCGGCGCACAGCATATCCGGCACAATACTGCCGAACGCTCCGATTCCGCCCGCATAAACTCCGTAAGCGGCTCCGGCGCAGCAGGCCGCGGCGCAGGACGCAATCGGTCCGGCTCCGGCAAGCAGTCCCGCCGCAATCCCGGTTATCGCAAACGACGGAGCGTACGCAGGATCAATGACAAGTCCGCACAGCAGCCCGGCGACCGCTCCGCGCAGAAGCCCGCCGGTTACGGTTATGTACAGCACCGCCGACGCCGCGGCGACCGACGCAAGCGAGAACCCGAGAATGTATACGTTTTTCAGAGCAAGCACCGCCGACGCAAGCAGAGCCATGACCGCCGCCTCATAGTGCAGCGTAAAACGCCTTTCCCGGTCGGTTGCCCCGCAGTAGCAGAGGAGCGCCGCAGGGGCGATAAGCATCGCCGACGCGGCTCCGAGCGCCGTTTTCACACTCAGACCGTTAATAAAAATCACAAGCAGTCCCATAGCTCCGGCGGAAAACGAGGCGTTCGCGCACCTAAATGAGAGCTTTTCGCAAAAAGGCTCTTTTCCGAGATACCGGCAAAGCAGCACCCTCACGCAAAACGAAAGCATATACGAAACCAGCGCCGGAAACGCGTTGTTCCCCGCCGTAAACGACGAAAGCGCAAGTCCGGCATAGCCCCAGGGCGCCCTCCGTCCGAGCGCGGCGGCAAACGCCGTCCCGAGCGGACGTATCCCGCTTGAAGTCTCCGCGCAGCCGATAAGAAACGCCGCCGCCGCGATTCCCAGCCCCGAAAGCACGCCGTCCGCCGCCGGAGCCGCTTTGAACACCGCCGCACCGGTCTTTTTCACCCCGGTTTTCGTCCCCGCGCCCTCCGGCGTCCCGTTCTGCAAGGCATATTTTTTCAGATACGATCCAAAGAACGCCGACAGCTTCGCTCCGACCTCCTCCGCGTACTCCGACGCGCGCCTGAAAAATTTTTTGTTGTCCATGATATTTCGCCCGTCCTTTGAATATAATTGATGTTCATGCGTTTATTTTACTATCGCGCGGCGCCTTTGGCGTGTCGAAGCCGGAACGGCGCGGTTGTTGTTTTTTTGCCGCCGACGCTCGGGAAATAAAATCACCGTGGCGAAACCGGTTGCAAGCCGCGGACTGCTATCGCCTGCTTGTGTTTTTTGCGAAATCTTTTCTTTGCCCAAAATCATCCCGCGGTTTGAGTCTTAATAAAAAATTTTCTTTAATTCATTAATTTGTTATTGCATTTTTGCAGGATATATATTATAATTATGTATCATTATGTGATTTATTTAATAATTACCGATACGGAGGACTTAAAATGTCATTTAAGAGTGCATATCTTGCAGAAGTATATGAAAAGGTCTGCAATAAAAATCCCGGAGAACCGGAGTTTTTACAGGCCGTTAAGGAAGTTCTCGAATCTCTTGAGCCGGTTATCGAAAAGCGCCCCGACCTTGTTGAGGCAGGCGTTGTTGAGCGCATCGTTGAACCGGAGCGTATGATCGTGTTCCGCGTAAGCTGGGTTGACGACAGCGGAAAGGTTCAGGTAAACCGCGGTTACAGAGTCCAGTTCAACTCCGCGATAGGTCCGTACAAGGGCGGCATACGCCTGCATCCTTCCGTCAACGCTTCCATCCTTAAATTCCTGGGCTTTGAACAGATATTCAAAAACTCCCTG
>JAQXSY010000094.1 GCA_029219205.1 Bacillota bacterium
GTCCGTAACGGCAGAACGTCGGCGACACAGGCTGATCTGGAAGAAAGCATTGAGGTGGTTATCGCAGGTTATCAGAAAAAGAACGCGATAATGACCGACAAGGAGAAAATGATCGTCGCCTATCACGAAATCGGACACGCGCTTGTTGCGGCGAAGCAGACTAATTCCGCACCAGTGCAGAAAATAACGATTGTTCCCCGCACTTCGGGCGCGCTCGGCTACACAATGCAGGTGGACGAGGGCAACCACTACCTATTAAGTAAAGAAGAAATAGAAAACAAAATTGCTACTTTTACAGGCGGCCGCGCAGCAGAGGAAGTAGCTATCGGTTCTGTCACGACAGGAGCCTCCAACGATATCGAGCAAGCTACAAAGCTCGCCAGAGCTATGATTACACGTTACGGTATGAGCGATGATTTTGATATGGTAGCGCTTGAAACGGTTACCAACCAGTATCTCGGCGGCGACGCTTCCCTTGTCTGCTCTGCCGAAACGTCGAGCGAAATCGACCGTCAGGTAGTAGCCCTTGTTAAGAAACAGCACGAAAAAGCAAAACAGATCATTACAGAAAACAAGGCAAAGCTCGATCAGCTTGCACAGTATCTATATCAAAATGAAACCATTACCGGCGAGGAGTTTATGAACTTGCTGAATTCATAATAAGAGCGAAATCCCCTGCAGAAATATTTCGGCCGGATATATCGCTTCGGTCGGTCCCGACGCCGTCGGCGCATGGAGCTCCGGAAAGCAAGTGACTTTTACCGCTGATTCAGTAAAATTAAATTACCATTAAAAAAATCTTAAATTGGAGGTACTTATGAAACAGCTTACTTCATATGAGTTAGGAATTGCAGGCAACGGACGGATATACCGCAATCTTTCAGTACCCGCTTTGGTTGAAAAGGCTCTGGAACGTAACGAAGGTACTCTTTCCGACAAAGGCGCTTTAGTGGTGGAAACGGGAAAATACACTGGACGAAGCCCTGACGATAAATTTATTGTGGATACATCTGCGGTGCATGACAGCATTTCCTGGGGCAAAATCAATGTTCCGATTGAAGAAGATAAATATCGGTTGATCCGACAAAAGATGCTGGCTTATCTGCAAGGCAAGGAATTGTTTGTATTCGACGGTTTTGCCGGAGCAGATCCAAAATACACACAAAAATTCCGAGTTATTAACGAACTGGCAAGTCAGAATTTGTTTATCCGCCAGCTTCTGATTCGTCCCGACGAGACTGAACTGGAAGACTATACACCTGATTATACAATTATCGCAGCACCAGGTTTTCAATGTGTGCCCGAGGTTGACGGTGTTCACAGTGAAGCGGCCATCATTATCAACTATGAGGCTCATGAGATGCTTATCGCCGGAAGCCAGTACAGCGGAGAAATCAAAAAAAGCATCTTTTCCGTTATGAACTTTGTTCTGCCGCAAATGGGAATCCTTCCGATGCATTGTTCGGCAAACATCGGAACGGACGGAGACAGCGCTGTATTTTTCGGTTTGTCCGGTACCGGCAAAACCACTTTGTCCGCAGATCCTTCCCGCCGTCTGATCGGCGACGACGAGCACGGCTGGTCGGACACTGGTTTGTTTCACATTGAGGGCGGCTGCTATGCGAAATGTATCGGGCTTAAGCGCGAACAGGAGCCGGAAATTTATGATGCTGTCCATTTCGGAACATTGCTGGAAAACGTGGTGTTGGACGAAAACGGCAAGCCGGATTATGACAACGGTTCACTGACTGAAAACACCAGAGCGGGTTATCCGATTGATTATATTCCCAATGCGGTTATTCCGGGTATCGGGGGACATCCTAAAACGGTTATTTTTCTGACAGCCGATGCGTTTGGAGTTCTTCCGCCTGTTGCAAAACTGGATAAAGACATGGCAATGTATCATTTTGTGTCGGGTTATACCAGCAAACTCGCAGGCACAGAAAGAGGAATTACCGATCCGGTGACCACCTTCTCCACCTTATTCGGCGCTCCGTTCTTCCCGATGAACGCATCGGTTTATGCGACGATGCTCGGAAAAAAAATAGAGGAAACCGGCGCCAATGTATTTCTTGTCAATACCGGTTGGTGCGGCGGCGCTGCCGGAACCGTACCGAGGATGAAACTGAAGTATACCCGCGCAATGGTATCGGCGGCGATTGCCGGAGAGCTGAACCATGTGGAATATGAACTGGATCCGATATTCAATGTTTATGTTCCCAAATCCTGCCCGAATGTTCCTTCGGAAATTCTGAAACCGATGAATGTCTGGAAAGACGCGACATCTTACGAAAAAGCCGCTCGTTTGCTGGCAACAAAGTTTGCGCAAAACTTTGCGGCAAAGTATCCGGATATGCCTGAGAATATTGCTAAGGCAGGACCGCGGGGCTGAAAAAAGCTCGGTCTTTAACAGAAATATATCCGACACAAGCTTCACGGAAGGCAGAGTATAACTCTTTCTACCGGATACAAGCTTAGTAAAATATCCGAGGACAGGTTAAAATTCTGTACAACAAATAATATAGCTTTTGAATTAAAAGGGATGACGTTTTTTCTGGCCGTCATTCCTTTTTTCAACAATTGTTGATGTTGAATTGATATTAGGTTGCAGTTAAAGGATTATAATTATCAAATAAAAAGACTGATAATCGGATGTTTTGAATATGGGAATAAAGCTTATAGTTTTTACTTTGGTTTTAATTTTATTATTGATTGCCTTATTTCTTTTTACGGTTGCAGGATTATTGTTTGGAGCGCCCGAGCTATTGGCCGGCTCGTTGGGTATCGGTATTGCAATTAGTTGTATTGTTGCGGGAGCGGTAATAATTATTCCATTGCTTATTTTAGCAATTTCCATCTTAATCAGTTATTTTTTCAGCTCTGAAAAACATAACAGGAAACATCGGAAAGGCACTGATTTGTAGGTATCTTTTTTTTACAAATATATTCAAAAAAGATAGGTAAAGCAAAACGAAAACCCAAAATAAGGAGATTGAAATGCTTAAAGAAAGAGTAATAACAGGTGCAGGCATTTGCATTGCGATATGTATTCTATTATTGTTCTCAGGCATTCCCCTGTTCCTGAGCACCGTCATTGCGTGTCTTTGCCTGCAGGCAATTTTTGAACTTTACAGAGCAACAGGAGCAAAAAACAACCGCGTTTTTTACGGAATCACATGTTTGCTTGCGGCGGTTGTTTCATATATCAGTATTTTGCATTATGAAATCGTCATTGCCATACTGTTTATTTTAGCGGCCGCGCTTTTTATTTATCTGATGCTGAACATCAAACAAATAAAGTCGATTCATCCGGCTGTATCTGCCTTGATTGCCTGCTTTATCGTATGTTTTTATAAAACAATGTCATACATTCGCAGTGAGGAACTCGGGTTTTACACGCTGGCGCTCTCTATTCTTGTCTGTAATGTAGACGATATCGCCGCATATTTTGTCGGAAAAGGCTGCGGAAAGCATAAGTCAGCACCGGTCATCAGTCCCAATAAAACAGTGGAAGGCAGTATAGGCGGTGTTGCTTGTTCCGTCGCTTTTTTTCTTTTACTGGGCTTAATTTTGGATAAAACCGGCGTGGTTTCGGTTTGTTTCGGAAAGCTGACGATTTACCTGATACTGGCTTCACTCATCGGGCAATTCGGCGATTTGGCTTTATCTACGGTCAAACGAATCATGAAAATCAAAGATTACGGCGCACTGCTTCCCGGACACGGCGGAATCCTTGACCGATTTGACAGCCTGCTGTTCGTGCTGCCTTTTACATATTTATTCTGCTGCATGGCAGGCCCCCTCTTTTTTTAAGATAATGCGGTCACATGATTATGAAAAGCTATCGCTCGTCGATTCTATCATGAAAAACGAAGCCTGTTCCTCCG
>JAQXSY010000095.1 GCA_029219205.1 Bacillota bacterium
TTGTTTCTGACATCTCATTTCAGGCCGCGATTTGCTTTTTCAATAGAACGGCTAAAAAGATTGTGGTCATATGGAATTAAAGTTCTTGGTACATCGCTCCTTGATATGCTGTATGATAAAATTCGTCCCCTTGTTGTCGGCATAAAGTTCAACACAGTCGATTTGGCATATTATGAAAAAGGAAGCAGTTATCCAGGAATGATAAATTCTACTTTAAGTTCAACATTGGCTTCCGTGTTATTTCCAATAATTGCAGCTGCTCAAGATGATATTACTAAAGTAAAGCTAATTACACAAAAGTATATTCGAGTTGCATCTTTTTTAATTTTTCCTTCTTTATTTGGCCTTGCTGCAGTAGCAAATAATCTTGTTTTATGGATGTTAACAGAGAAATGGATGCAAGCGGTTCCATATATGCAGATCTTTTGTATCAATTATATGTTCATGCTTTTGCAGACCGGTAATTTGCAAGCGATCAACGCGATTGGAAGAAGTGATATCGTACTTAAATTAGCTATAATTAAAAAAACAATCAATTTTATTCTTCTCTTTATAGTTATTCTTGTTTCACAATCCCCATTATGGCTTGCTGCCTTAGGAATATTGACTTCTCTGATTGCCTTTTGTATTAATTCATTTACGAACAGCAAACTATTGAAATATGGTTTTAAGGAACAATTACTTGATATTCTTCCAAATCTATTATCTGCGATCTTAATGGCTTGCATTGTTTACTTAATTGGAAATATCCATCTAAACCTGTTTCCGTTGTTGATTGTCCAAATAGTTGCGGGAATTCTAATATATTCTGGGCTTGCATTTTTTACCCACAACTCTAACTTGAAATATTGCTTGGATACATTTAGAGCTGTTACGAAAAAGTAATGCTGGCAGCGGTATGGCGGGTACAGACAAATACGTGAAAATGAACAATGGCAGCAATTCTGCCAAAATGAAAATAGTAAGTAAAACATTTTATGCCCGTCTTTTGTATCCACATAGCAGTTTAATTTAGACGAACAATAAGTACAAGCGTTTTTTCTGATCGGACTGATTCGCTATTTTTGCGACTATTCTCATTTAGGCAAATTATTTCGTTAATTCTCCTATGGCAATAGTATTTCTCTCATGGGATGTTTCAAATTTCTCCTATAATCAATAAAATATCTATTATTGGAGGAATTATCGTGAACGTGTTGCTTGCTGATATTGTTGGCAGCGCATTTCAAGTGCTTGCAAATCAAAAAAAGATGATGCAAGAGGCGTTTGCGGAGCTTGCCGACGGTTCGTTCAGACAATTCTCTCTGCATAGTTTGGAAGAATGCCCTGCTGCCGGAGAACATTGATTAAGATTTGTCGGGAACTGCAGGTTTCTGCGGATTACTTGATGACCGGAAATCTAAATACATGAGATTGCATAATACTTTGATATCAAACTGGCAACTTTGCAAAGAACGACCGAATTGTGCGTGTGGCTGATATTATGCCGAAAAAAACTTTACAGCCCGGACAGGGAAAAATGATCCCGGTTCCAGGCTGTATTTTTAATATTATGTGATTAAATAGACCGTTTCTTATTATTTCGCTTGCGATTAAGTTCTCGATTTCGTGCCTGTTTATGGCTTGTTCAGGGAAATTGTGGAGACTATTGCTTGTAATCGATGGTCAGAAACATTCCATAAACAAAAACACAGAAAACAAATAAAAGAAAGTGAAATTTTGCCGACTCAGCAGACTGAGATTACAGTGAGACAGGGCGGCATTTACAATCCGCTAACCTGTACCATGTAAATGACTGTATCAGGTGAATAAATTCTTTAAAGTGTCTTGAACAACGTTATTTTTATTAAATTTTCTCTCCATGTGCTTCCGAGCATTTAAACCTTTAAGTTTTCGCTCCTCGTAGCAAAGAGACAGTACCTTACGCATTGCAAAATAAACCTCATTTTTATCCTGAACACGGCAAAGATATCCGGTTTCAGAATCTACCACAGCCTCCCGGCATCCGGGAATATCGCTGGTAATCACAGGTCTTCCTATAGCCGAGGCTTCCAGAAGCACGTTGCTCATTCCCTCATGGTAACTTGGAAGCACAATACAATCTGCCGCGGCATAGTACGGAACGGGATCAGACTGAAAGCCGTGGAACACCGCAATTCCGTCCGAAACGAGTGTGTCGACTTGTTCCCGATACTCATCCTCGAAGAATCCGACAAGGTCAAGCACAAAATCCGCACCGTCCTCGTGGAGTTTTCTTGACGCCCAAAACAGTTCGTCTAAGCCTTTTTCCTTCATGATGCGTCCGAGAAACAAAAAATGCACTTTATTATTATGCGGATACTCATGATATGCGAATCGTTCCAGATTTACGCCGGCACCGGGGAGAACGTGCTGTTGTTTTTCGGGTGTGATTTTTCTCTTCCGGAATTCTTCTGCGTTGACTTCGTTTTCAAAGAAGACAACTTTAGCCTTTTTCAGCGCGATTTTATACATTGCCGCAACAACATCCGAAAGTAACGGTTTCTGAAACGCTGTTCCGAGTCCTTGCACGTTGACGCAGTAGGGGATTTTCATCCGCCGGCAGGCGAAGCCTGCATATATGTTCGGTTTGATCGAATAAGTGATTGCCATATCCGGATGTTCGGTTTTTATCAGATTCTTGTACGTTCCGTAAAGGCTGATGTCCTTTGCCGGATTTATGCTTCTTCTGTCAAATTCGGTGTTTATCATACGACAGCCAAGATTCCTGAAATCGTCGATATGATCGCCGAACGGAACGCTTATGATCACTTCGTTGTCTTTTTTCAGCTCATAGATCAGCTCGCGCCGAAACTGCCACAGCATAAAGGAATGATTTGAAATAATCAGTATCTTCATTTTATGACCGGTTCCTTTTTCGATTCCTTATTTAATTCCTTCTGTGCTGTGTTTTCATCGTGCATACTGCCTGTTCCTCCCTCAACCACGCCGTCGTGCTTTATTACCTTCAGCGCAGTCAGAAAGATACACTTCATATCAAAAAGAAAACTCATTCTCTGCACATATTCGCCGTCCAGTTTTGCTTTGATCTCGATCGGTAACTCATCCCGTCCGTTTATCTGCGCCCAGCCGGTCAAACCGGGAAGTATGTAGTTTGCGCCGTACTTATCCCTCTCGGCAATGAGATCATCCTGATTCCACAGCGCAGGACGCGGACCGACAATGGACATATTTCCGCGCAGAATTGAGAAAAGCTGCGGAAGCTCGTCAAGCGAAGTTTTACGGATAAAGCGGCCAACAGGTGTAATCCAGCGTTCGGGGTCTTGTAACAAGTGCGTCGGCATATTTGCGGGCGTTTCCGTGTACATGGAGCGGAATTTTGGCATCATAAAAGTTTTTTTGCCTTTGCCGACCCTCTTCTGCCTAAAAAAAACCGGACCTTTGGAACTGACCTTTACTGCAACAGCAACTGCCATCATCGGAACGGCGAGAACAATCAATGCAAATGAGGATAAAATAATATCAAACAGTCGTTTTCCGAATTTTCTGTACATACTTATCACTTTGTTCCTTCCGATATATCCTTTCGGCCTTTGTTCCTGTCGTACCGTCAGTCTCGCCACACTGCCGACTTTCTTTTTGCGTAATTTCTAAGCTGTGCCAAAAGAAAAATGCTGCTTCCGGCCGCATAGCCTGCACGGATGCCGATATTAACGTGTCCGGCTTTCGGAGTCTTTTTGTGCCGAGAGACAGTAAATCTGAGCGCTTTTCGAACTTTGCCGGGTTATTCAAATAATAAAAAATCACACAAGTCATCTTTTTTTGAAACGGAATTCATGAGTGATTCATGTGAAAAACTCGGTATATAAACCGCACCTTGTGTGCCGGAATACAATTTATGAAAATAAAAATTATCCCTTAAAACCGCAAAGTTAAACAATTTTATTATAACACCATATATTTTTATTGTCAATCGTTTCACAGTACAAAAGGTGCAGGAGCGTTTTTGATTAAATAATTACTTGATAGTTGAATTTTCATGTTATAAATCAGGAATATCGGACGAGTAAAACATCATATTTATCCTATACAAAAACATGAAAAAACGCAAAAAGAAGGCGGAAGACGAATTTGCATACGACATTCAGAACGGAAACACATGAGATACGTACAAAAGGTGTCTTACTTAAAGTAACAAATATATCGCCTGTATATCAGGCAGATGAAAAGTCATTTGTCAAAAAAAAGATTGAAGCACAGCTTTACGATGTTTTCTGTAAATATATATCGGCAAAGCCGTAAAACGGAGCTTTTTGTTTGTACTGTATAAGTATGAGCGGCTCCTCTTCTTTTTTGAAGAATATTTTTCTTACGAAAGGGAGCAAAAGTCAATCCATATGATGCTTTATGACGCTATATACACAAGACAATCGATTGACAGAGCAGACAGTATATCTGTAGAAAGTCAAGCCGAACTCTGTAAAAAGGAAGCGGCAGATGAACAGTACAGGATTTATTCAGATAAGGGATACAGCGGGAAAAATATTGACCGTCCTGCATTTCAAGAATTGCTCAGCGACATTGAGGACGGAAAAATTCGCCGGGTAATTGTATACAGGCTTGACCGTATCAGCCGTTCCGTGCTTGATTTTGCGAATGTAATTGATGTATTTCAAAAATACGGCGTGGATTTTGTAAGCACAATGGAAAAATTCGATACCGGTACGCCTATAGGCAAAGCCATGCTGATGATCGTCATGATATTCGCCCAGCTGGAACGCGAAACAATTCAACAGCGTGTCATTGACGCTTATTCATCCCGCAGCAAACGCGGTTTTTACATGGGCGGACGCATTCCATATGGTTTTACTCTAAAAGAAACTGTTATCGACGGTATACGAACAAAAATGTATGAAGCGGTTGAATCCGAAGCAGAAATAATCCGGAAGGTGTATTCTCTTTACTCAAGTCCCCAAACATCTCTTGGAGATGTTATGCGGTATCTGGATGAAAACGGAATATACAAGCAGGACGGAAAAAAATTCAGCCGCAGCAGACTTCGAGATATGATAATCTCTCCGATTTATGTAAAAGCGGACTATCAAATTTACAGCTTCTTTAAATCTCAGGGTACAAACATTATAAACAATCCCGAAGACTTTATCGGTACAAACGGTGCTTATCTTTATTCTGGTGATAACAAGAGCAGAAAAACTTTATCGCTTGACGGTCACACGTTGGTTTTGGCACCGCACGAGGGGATAATCGACTCAAAAACATGGATAAAATGCCGCTCAAAATGCCTGAATAATCACAGTGCGGCAAAGCCTGTCAAAGCCAAAGCTACATGGCTTGCCGGTAAAATCAAATGCGCACACTGCGGATATGCGCTTACCGCGAAAATCTACCGCTGCAAAACAAAATCAGATAATCGTTATTATATCTGCAGCAACAAAAACAATGCCGGCGGATGTCATTTTGGTTCTCTTGATGCGGATGCGGTGGACAAAATTGTTTTTGAGGAAATAAAAAGGAAATTGTCTGATTTTGAAACGCTGTCGGGAAATGAACAGGAGGACTGCAATCTGCAGGTTGTCAAACTGAAAGACCGCATTTTTGATATCGACAAAGAAATTATGTCTTTGCTCGATAGAATATCCTCTGCCAACAGTACGGTCATGGAGTACATAAACAACCGTATCGCAGAGCTCGATACGAAAAAAAAAGAACTGTATTCACAGATCGAACATCGCGGTAACTCATCAAAGAACGCAGCGGAAAAAATCAGCGGATATATGGATTATTGGAATGAGCTTTCAATCGGCGATAAAATTACGGCGGTGGATTGTCTGATAGAGAGTGTTTATGCAGCAAAAGACGCGCTTGAAATCAAGTGGAAGATATAAAAAATTTCAATCCATTCTGTGCTGATTGATTTGGCGAAGCGCTCGGTATTGTCAGGGATAATCTTGACAGCAAAAACTTCTATTATGTAAATCCGGCATTCAGAAACGGATGCTGATGTTTACAGATAAAAAAGCGGGTCCGGCATGTAATTAGCCGGATCCGCGACTTTTATTATAATAAGAATTCACCGGGCATGAAGCTGTAGCCCCTGATTTGAGCTTTGGGAGCGTCGTCAACGATGTAATTTACGACATAAATTTCGTCGTTGTCAAACTGTACCCATCCGGTATAGCCTGTGTCTGCGATAGGACTTCTGTCGTGATCTATCGGGAAAATTCTGGCGGACTGTTGTTCTCTTGCTGTTTGCAAAATGTCTTCTGCCGACATAAATGCTCCGAAAGTATTTTGTGTCAGCGAGCCGAGCCAGCCTTTTCCTCCCTGAAGGAAACGGTAAGTAACCAATATTCTTCCGTCGTTTAGAAAATCGGCGACAGGTCTGTGGCAGGCGGGAATGGGCATACGGTAAACGCCGTCCCATGTCTCTCCTCCGTCGTATGAAATTGATTTCATACAATCGATTCCGGTCATTGAGTTTTCACGCATGAGCGCGACCAGCGTGTTCGGCTGAACTTCAACAATCGAGACTTCGCAAAGATTATATCTGCTGTCGGCGCCGATAATTATGCGGGGCGACCAGGAGCTGCCCTTGTCGTCCGAATACCACATATACTGTTCAAGCTTTCCCGTTTCGGGATTATGCTTGTGCGACGCAATAATCAGCCTGCCGCTTTTTAGTTCCTTGAGCTTGTCGGGAACGATGCCGTCTGCAGGCGTTTCAAAAGGCCCCTGCCATGAGCAGCCGTCGTCGTCGGACAACCACATATAAACTCTGGATGACCGGCCTTCGAGCTGACCCTCGCAGCGCTTTATGCGGTCGCAGAGAACAGCCAGACGTCCGTCCGAAAGCTTGCTTATGCGCGCGCAGTTATAATAATCGCTTTTGTAGGTTATCTCAGTCAGCGGCTTTTTCTCAGACCATGTTCGGCCTTTGTCGAGGCTTTCTGTCAGCATTATTCTTGCGTTGTCGCGGTTCCCGTGATGCTCGCATTCTGAAAAGACGCAGATAAGTTTTCCTTTTTCGGTAAGGACGATGTCCGGCCAAGCCTCGTAAATATTATCGTCGCGATTAACGGTATACTTATTCATAATATTTTAATAAAAGATTGTGGGAGCTTTTTTCTTTATGTCGTCGATTGCCTTCATAACCATAAGCGCTTCGTCAAGGGTTATCGGATACGGTTTGCCGTTTCTGAAATCCTCATACATATAGTCCCACGTCTGAGTAAGTCCGAAATCGGAACGGCAGGGAACTTTCTCCTCAACCCATTCGAGAGTGTTTGTATTGCTGCCGAATCCGTTCGGAACGCCGGGATCCGGCTCAAGACGAATTTTCTCGGTTCCGGGTTTAAGATATTTAAGCTTAAGAACATCTCCGCCGTCAACTATATGACCGCGTGTACCGTAAACAAGGTATTCGGGCTGTGAATAAGAGCAGTCGCATATAAGCTCCATATCAACAATCGCTCCGTTTATACCTTTGAACATAGCTTTTACGTGATCTTCACAGTCTCCGCTTGCGTTGACAAGTCTCCGGTCAGCCATGAGATCCGTGTAATCCCCGCCGCAGAAGCGAAGCGCGTGGTCAACAACATGAGGACCCCAGTTAAGGAGCTGTCCTCCTCCGAAAGTGCTGATTGTCTGCCAGTCGTTTCTTAAAGAGAAGCTGTTTCTCGTAAGCTTAACCAATGTAACTTCACCGATAATTCCCGAATCGGCGAGCTCCTTGACATGTGAAAACTTTCCCTCAAATCTGCGGTTATGACGAATATAAAGTTTATGATCGCCGAGAGTTTTAGCGTAAGCAATCAGTTCGGATGCTTCATCGTAGCTGATGCAAATCGGTTTTTCAAGAAATACGGTTTTTCCTGCCTTAAGCGCTGCCATAGCGTGTTTTAAATGATCACATGAGCGGGTTGCAATATCAACGATCTCAATTTCGGGATCGTTTATAAGCTGCTCTATGGATTCATATGCCTTTGCGCCTGTTTCGGCTGCAACTCCATTTCTGCGTTCTTCGATTAGATCGCAGACAGCTTCAACCTTGAACTTGTCTTTTTTATTATTAATCTCGCTTAAGTGCATACCTCTGCCTGCGCGTCCGAGACCAACAATACCGAGTCTTATAGGATTCGACATTTTGTTACTACTCCTTTAAAAACATTTCAATTATAAATAATTATAATTAATTTAAAAAAATTGTCAATACTTATTTTATTCGAAGCGTGCGAAGAAAGACTTTGCGTTCGTCCGGTATACGGAAGCTTTCCGCAGCCTTTTTTAATGACATATTATGAACCCAAGCCGAAAGGCGTTTTTCCGTCAGATAACAGATAATTTGATCATACTGTTTTGCGAGCGCGGTTGCAAAGTACCATGCCGACATCATGTTTACATAATATTCGTCAGATACAACACCGGCTACAAGATCAGAATACTCAGTGCAAAACAGGTCGTCGAGAAAGTATTTCATAAGTATACCGATCCCGAATCTGATCGTATATGTGTGATCTGATTTTATCCATTCCGAGGCATAGCGGGGCAGGGAGGTGCGGTTTTTTGAAAACGCCTTTAAAGTTAATTGATCGCAGGTTGCCCAGTTGTCAATATACGGTAAAAACTCCTTTGTACGTTTAATTGCTTCGTCAAAATCTTTTATTTCGGAAATAATAAAAGCATGAAGCTGATTTTCTTCAAAATATTTGTGAGGAAGCTCTGACAAAAATCCGTCAGACACGCCTGTCAGCTCTTTTGCAAGCTTTCTCAGAGCAGGCGTTCTTACGCCGATTATTTTTTCGGGCGCAATATTCGGAATCAGTTTGGCATTAAAAAGCCTGTATTCATCGTCTTTTAATAAAAACAGACGTTCGGTTATACTGTTATTCATATTGTTTTTTAAAACAGCTCCGATAACCGCTGAACCGGCAGTTTCGGAGCTGTTGCTTCATTTTATCAGCTGTTCAAGAACAAGAGCAAGAACATTGGTTGAACTTAGCAGACGGATGTGTTCACGCGAACCGTTCAGATTAAGCTTACGCGTAACGGTAACGTTATCCGGACGCGAAACGGCGATCCAGACAAGACCGACCGGCTTTTGAGAATTTCCGCCTTCGGGACCGGCGATTCCGGTTACGGACGCACCGTATGTTGATCCGCTGACAGAACGTATTCCTTCAGCCATTTCTTTGGCGCATTCCTCGGAAACGGCGCCGAATGTGTCAAGCGTCTCTTTTTTTACTTTGAGCATACTGATTTTCATTTCGTTTGAGTAGGTAACAGCGCCGCTCAAAAACACCTCCGAGCAGCCCGGAACATCCGTTATGCGTTTGGAAATTAACCCGCCGGTACAGGATTCGGCAAGGGAAAGCGTTGCTTTTCGCTCCTTAAGCGCGGATACAACTGCGTGCTCAAGGTCTGTGTCGATTCCGTATATATATTTTCCGACTTCGGTTTGTCTAATGAAATCGATTTCTTTTTCACAGAGCTCAAGACCTTCTTCGCGTGTTTTTGCGCGAGCCGTGACTCTGAGCCGGACTTCGCCTTCCTTGCAGTACGGAGCAACCGTCGGATTATCGGCTTTTCTGATATGATCCCGTATAAGAATCTCTACGCCGGATTCGCCGAGACCGGTTATGTTTATGTTTTTGCTGACGAGCGTGCTTTTTGAGTAACTGCGGAGAAACGGCATAACTTCGTTGTCGAACATAGGCGCCATTTCACGCGGCGGTCCGGGAAGAAGAATTATGACCTTTCCGCTTTTCTCGTCAATAACTCCTATGCCGGGCGCGGTTCCGTTGTCATTTTTGAAAACGACCGCGCCTTCAGGCACCATAGCCTGTTTTTTGTTGGTCTCCGGCATCGTTATTTTTCTGCAGCTGAAAAACTGCTTTATGCGTTCAAACGACTCGCTGTGAAGATACATTTTTCTTCCAAGCGCTTCGGCGACGCATTCTTTTGTCAGATCGTCGTAGGTTGGTCCGAGCCCGCCGGTCATTACAAGAAGATCGCATCTTTCAAGAGAGGCGTTCAGCGCGGATTTAAGTCTGTCAGGATTGTCTCCGACGACATGCTGATAATATTGATTAAATCCAAGTTCAGCGAGCCTTTTTGATATATATGCGGCGTTTGTATTGATAATATCGCCGATAAGGATCTCCGTACCGACGCACAGAATCTCGGCTCTGTTTATTTCAATCATTTTGTTCCGAAAAGACGGTCTCCGGCGTCGCCGAGTCCGGGCACGATGTAAGCTTTGTCGTTCAGACGTTCGTCAAGCGCGGCAGTGTAAATCTCAACGTCGGGATGTTCAGCCTGAACTCTTGCAACTCCTTCGGGAGCTGAAACAAGGCACATAAGACGGATATCCGTGCAGCCTTTTTCCTTCAGCATACGGAGCGCGTCGCAGGAGCTTCCGCCGGTTGCAAGCATGGGGTCGCAGACAATTACCGTACGCATCTCAATATCAAAAGGAAGCTTGCAGTAATAAACGACGGGCTCATGCGTCGAAGGGTCGCGGTAAAGACCGATATGACCTACTTTTGCGACCGGAATAAGGCTGAGCAAACCGTCAACCATTCCCAGTCCGGCACGAAGAATCGGGATTATTGCAACTTTTTTTCCGGAAATACGTTTTGCAGTCATTTTTTGAATAGGCGTTTCGATTTCGTAATCGTCCAAAGGAAAATCGCGGGTTATTTCATAACCCATAAGGTATGTAATCTCTTCAAGAAGTTCACGGAAATCTTTCGGACCGGTCCGTTTGTCTCTCATAATTGTAAGCTTATGCTGAATAAGAGGGTGATCAATAACGTGAAGAGTGCTCATGTGGTATAAAATCCTTTCGGTTGACATAATATATATTTTTACAGAATAATGATACAACATATCCACGGATTCGTCAAGTTAATTTTTTCTAATAACCGAAAACTCTTTTTTGAAAAAATAGTATATGGCCTTATTTTTTTAAAAACTTAAAAAGTCAAGATTAATTTGCAAATGTTTACAAATCTGGACTTTCTTTCGTCAGAACCAGAAGGGGTTTCTTCGTCTTCTTCTTGCCTTCAACACAGTCCATTACCCAGTGACCGACGGTTTACCTGGTGTTGATTTCTTTTGGGGGCGATATTTTCGCTGGCGTAAGGATGGGATGACTTCTTGACGAGGTTTATTGGAACGTTTCTTCTTGCTCTTTCCCGGAAGGGTTTTGATACCTTCAATGATCATGGGAACTCCTTTCACCGCTGTATTTTCCGTGACTTCCACACGCTTTGCGGTTCCGTCTGTTCGCCGGACGGTTACGGCTTGAATTTATATGAAAAAGACGCCACCTGGAAGGGTGACGCCTTAATCAACAGAAAAAGGGCATAATAAAACGCCGACCTGTCGGTCGACGTTTAATCGGGGTGATACTTGCACTTCAAACAAATATCCTGGTTTTTGTCTGTGAATTCCATTCCTTCAGGAAGTT
>JAQXSY010000096.1 GCA_029219205.1 Bacillota bacterium
TTTTGCCAAACAGGAAACGATCCTTCCCGCTCCCGAATCTGCTCACGCGATCCGAGCCGCTATTGACGAAGCTCTCCGCTGCCGCGAGGAAGGACGTTCGGAAACGATCCTCTTCGGACTTACCGGCACCGGCTATTTTGATATGACTGCATACAGCAGTTATCTTGAAGGAAAGATGTCTGACTACATTCCCACCGATGCCGATCTCGCCGGTTTTGCCCGCTGACCAAACTCTGCAAAATGGCAGGACGGCGGCATCCGGATGCAGAAGAAACGGTTTGTGCGGTGTCCTTTTGAAAAGCGCAGATATAAAACGGGAAACCTCCTTTTTGAGGAAGTTCCCCGTTTTTATTTGTGTCTGTTCAGAGACAGTATGATGAAAAATCAACCACGGAATTGGTTTTTATACTTTGTTTCATCTCTTTTCTTCGCAGTCGATACGCCACGGAAGATAAAGTATAGTGCCGCGAAGAAAAAGTAAAGGATTGAAAGTACGATGATAAGCAGGAAAGCACCGCCGGCATTGCTGTAGTTGGATACGGCTACGACAAAAACCAGCAGAAAGGAGATGATTACCGCTGCATAGTGCATCAGCACACGGAAAAAAATATTGATTTTTTTCAGGAAAAAGATTTTATCCGCTGCAGCTACCGCCATGGAGAAGAGAAGAAACCAGAGCATCGCTGTCAGCGTGGGGGCATACTGCGGGAAGCCTCCCAGAGTGGCAAACAGGCCGAATACAATCATGATGATCGTAAAGTATAGGCAGGCTGGATAGACAAAATAGAAGAGAATTTTTTTCAAGGGGCTCATGATGTGTTCCGGATTCCTTTCTTCGGTGAGTGAACGGATAATGTTTATTTTGCTGCGGGGCCGAAGGAAATTTTAAAGTTATTATGAATGGAGGAACGGCCGTCGATATATTTCTGCGAGCCGTTGGCAATGGCGTCGGCACGGCTTTCAAGTGTGCAGGAAGCGGGTTCCAATCCCATAACATAATCGCCGCAGCCAAACATACGCCATTGAATGGCACGGTCGAGGATTCCTTCGGGAGAATCGAATTCAATGCGGACGCTGGTGTCAATTGCGTCATTATCGATGCCGATTTTGTTCTCTGAAAGAAAATGATAGTACACCATTTCCTCAAAGCCAGAAATGGGCGAGGGGATGGCGCCCCAGTTCATGTCGGAAGCGGCATGGGCGGTGCGCGGTACGGTTTTGACGGCAGGGATGTACACCTTGGCGCTTTCACTGAGCAGCGGATAACCCATATTGAAATGATAGAGCATGGAAAGCGGCTGACGCTCGAAACCTTGATTGGTGACGGTATCGTTGAAATAAATTGCGTTTTCTCCGTAGTGGAGACGGATGCTGCGTTTCAGTGTGAGCTTGGCACCGAAGAGAACGGCTTCACGCATCAGACCGCTGATGGTGACCGACAGTCCGTCATCGGAAAGATCGACGCTGAGATTTTCTGCAGGCGTATTGGAGATGCGTCCATGTACCGGCAGACTGGGGTCGTCAGGGTCGCCATCGCCGATTTTTTGCAAACCGCAGGTGACCATGAAGCCGCCGGCAAAGCTGCGCAGCCAGTCGCTGAGATAATCGCTGTAAAAGGCGGGGGCAACGACGCCCGAGGGGGTATGGAACGCCATGTTGTGATTTTTGTAGCGCACGGAATAGATGTCCAGGGAACGGTCTGGCAGCAGGGTTACATGAAGATCGGCGCCATTCCAAACATCGATGGCTTGAGTGCCGTCGCTTTTGCCGCCGACAAAAGTGTAGCGGCGAACATCAAAAAGCTGCGAGGTATTTCCTACATAACGAAAATCCATTGCGGTATCCATCCTTACGTAAATTTTTGTCTCGTTTGAGCGGTCATTATCCGGAACCGTTTTTTCGATGTGTACAAAAATGGTTCCGAATGGCGGAACAGGTCCTGCGTTTAATTATAGCATAGGTCATATGAATATTCCATAAGAAATATTTAAATTTTTTTTATCCTGCCTCGAATGACACCGCAATTCGCCACATAACGGTTGACTTTTTATG
>JAQXSY010000097.1 GCA_029219205.1 Bacillota bacterium
CTGAACGGCGCTTGTGGTTTTTCCTTTGCTGAACGCTTCAAGCAGTTTTCCGACCGTTATGAGCACAAGTATCATCGCGGCCGATTCGAAATACAGCTCGTGAAGCAAATGATGCGCCTCGGATTTTTCAAGATAACACATTCTGAAAAGAACGGCGACGCTGTACGAAAATGAAGCGCCGCTTCCGAGCGCGACAAGTGTATCCATATTCGGTGAGCCGTGCAGCAAGCTTTTGAATCCGCTTATAAAAAAACGCTGATTTATAATTATGATTAAAGCCGACAGAAGCAGCTCGCAAATCGCGATTACCATGGGCTCCTTGCCTATTTCGAAAGGAAGCGGAAAATTCCACATAACATGTCCCATCGAAATGTACATGAGTATTATCAGCAAAACGACAGATACGGTGAGCCGCAGCGCAATTTTTCCGGTTCCGCTTTCGTCGCCGTCGTTTTTTAAAGCTTTTTTATCGGTTTTTTCCGAATACGCTTTGTAACCGGCTTTGCTTACAGCTGAGCAAATGCGTTCCGCCGTTGCCGGAGGACCGAATTCCACGAGCATGCTGTTGGTGAGCAGGCTCACGGAAACGCTGTTCACCCCCTCGACAGATAAAACCGCCTTTTCTACGTGCGACGCGCACGCAGAGCAGGTCATGCCGGTTACTTTGAATTTCATATATCTATCCTTTCTCTTGATTATTTATATATATCTTATATTATGTCCGATTTCTTGCGCATAATGTCAAAGCGCGGCTTAAATAAAGCCGCGTCTGAGTTATTTTGTTTCGGATTTTGGTTATCCGTTCAGCGTGTAAATGCCGAGATTCAGATATCCCGCAAACGCGACCCATAAAATATACGGAATAAGCAGATAGCCGGCTGTTTTGCTGATCCGGTAAAACAGAATTGTATTCATAAAGACCGCAAGCCACAGCACCGCGAGCCATATGAAAGCAAACAGATAGTTTCCGGCGTTGAAAAAGATAATCGGCCAGAAGAAATTCAGAGCGAGCTGAAAAAAATATATTGCGCGGGCCTTGTTTATCGAATCGTTTTGCGTGCGTGAAACCTTAACCAGATAATCCGAAAAGCCCATTAATATATACAAAACCGTCCAGACTATCGGAAAAATCCATGCAGGAGGCGAGAGCGGAGGCTTGCTTACATTTGCAAAATCACTTATTGCATTTCGAGAAATCAAAGAGGAAAGCCCGCCTGCTGCAAGCGGAATCGCTTCGGATATTATAAGCTGCTTCATATTGAGCTTCAAAAACATCACCTCATAACAGGTATATGTCCGAGGCGTCAATTATATGCGGAGCAGCATGAAAAAGTTACGGCTTTTGCTTTTACGTGAGACTTGGCGATGAGAAATCAGTCCGGGAGAATGTCTCCGACGTCTTTCAAGACGTATTTGGGACTGTACGGGAACATCTTTATCGTTTCCTGCGTTGAAACTCCGGACAAAACGAGTACGGTGTCAAGTTCGCTTTCTATTCCGGAAATTATATCCGTATCCATACGGTCGCCGATTATCGCGGTGTCTACACGGTGACAGCCGAGCGTTTTCAGCGCATGACGCATGATCAGCGGATTAGGCTTTCCTATAAAATAAGCCTGTTTGCCGGTCGCCATTTCGATAGGAGATATCATGGCGCGGCAGGCGGGGATGATTCCTGATTCCGAGGGGGCTGTAAGGTCAGTGTTTGTGCCGATGAGTTTTGCTCCGGCGCTCACAAGCCTGACCGCACGTTCTATTTTTTCATAGCTGAGGGATCTTGTTTCACCGAATACGACATAGTCCGGATTGTAGTCGTTCATAGATATTCCGGCGCTGTAAAGAGCGTTGACAAGTCCGGGCTCTCCTATAACGTAAGCGGAACCGTTTGGACACTGCGACGCTAAAAACGACGCGGTCGCCAGAGCGCTTGTGTAAAAATGGTCTTCACTTACATCCAAGCCCATGCGCGCAAGCTTCTGTGCAAGCTCGCGAGGAGCGCGTTCGCTGCTGTTGGTCAGAAACAGAAACTTCTTGTCTTCGTTTATCAGCCAGTTTACAAATTCAGTTACATTCGGAAGCAGACGGTTTCCGTGATATATAACTCCGTCCATGTCGCATATGAATGCTTTTTTGTTCCGCAGAGCCTCAATATTTTGTGTTGTCATTGCAGTGTTCCTTCTTTATTTTCTTTGTTATTATTCTATCATATGAAATCTGAAAATTCAATATTTTTTTCATATGTTCGTTATTATTGACAAACCAAAAGGCGTATGATAGTATAATAAAGCCTTGAGCAAACAAAAGGAAGGAATTTACACATAAAAATGTACATTGTAAAAGGAATGTCTCCCCAAAAATCGGCTGAGGAAAACGTAAGAGCGCTCCAGGAGGCTCTTGATCGCACCGGAACGGTTTTTGTAGGGGAACCCGGGGTATATGAGCTTGACCGCTCCGTAATTATTCACAGTAATACGACGCTGATATTCGGAAACGGAGTTACGATTAAACTTGTTTTGCGCGCGGACGAGCCAGAAAAGGTAAGCTATGCTTTTATAAACGAGGGCGCTTATACCGGCAGGACTGACCGGAATATCTCGGTTATCGGACTGCATCTTGTCTGCAACGGTATCGATTGGCATAATTATAACGCGATAACCGGACTGCGCGGGCATGTTTCTTTTTTTCATATAGAAAATCTTTTGATAGACGATTTTGATTGTCCCGATGTCGGAAGCGCGTCATACTGCGTCCAGATTTGCGATTTTTGCAATATAAGACTGGAAAATATTCACATCGAGGGCAATAAGGACGGCATACATCTCGGATGCGGAAGCGGCTTTGTTATATGACACTGCCGCATCCTTCCAGAACGTAAAAAAATAAACCGGCTGAATCCGAAGGCTGCGTTATGCACAAAAAGTGTATGACGCGGCCTTTAATGTTTGTTGTAAAATTTTTTCGGCGAATATTGACAAAAAGAAAATTACATGATAAAATGAACATATGAACATACACTCATACAAAGGAGCTTGAGCATGGAACACACACGAAAGGGCATATCCGAGGAAGAGCTTTATGACATATCCGAATTTCTCCGGATGTTTTCGGAGCCATCGCGGCTGAAGATACTGTTTGAACTGGCGGGACAAACTCTTTGCGTCAATCACATTGCCGAAAGAGTCGGTATGACTCAGTCTGCCGTATCGCATCAACTGGCGGTTATGAGAAGAGCCGATCTTGTCAGAGCCAGCCGCCGCGGAAAGCTTGTGGTCTATACCGTTGCGGACGGACATATTGAAAAATTGCTCACGGTTGCCCGCGAGCATGTTAACGAAGGAGATGACCGTATTTGAGAAAGGAAAAAGTTAAAAACATAGTCAGATACGGCTTGGGTGTTGTTTTTATGGCCGTCGCGTTCATCCCTCCGGTCAATTTTTGGATCAGAACGGTATGCGCGCTTATTGTATACGTTTTTTTCGGCGCAGATGTCATTATAGAGACGGTTAAGGATTTAAAAAACAAGGAATTTTTTACGGAACATATTATGATGAGCGCGGCGACGCTCGGAGCGATCGCAATCGGTGAGTTTGCCGACGCGGCGGCGGTTATGCTTTTTTACAGTCTCGGAGAATATCTGTGCGACAAGGCGTATGACCGCTCAAAGGACAGAATAGACGAGCTCATGGAAAAAACGCCTGAATATGCAAACGTTCTCAGAGACGGAGAGACGGTTCGCGTAAGGCCGGATGAAGTCAAAGCAGGCGAACATATCGTAGTTATGGCAGGCGAACATATACCGCTTGACGGTATAATTGAAGAGGGCAGCGCGACTGCGGATACTTCTGCAATAACCGGCGAGTCTGTTCCGTATTCGCTTGACGAAGGAGACAGGTGCATTTCCGGGTCGGTATGTCTTGACGGCAAGCTGGTTATACGCGTTGAAAGTGAGTACAGCGGATCTGTCGTATCAAGAATATCAAATATTGTAAAAGAAGCTGAGAACAATAAATCAAAGGGCGAGAGCTTTATCTCAAAGCTTGCAAAAATATTTACTCCGGCGGCCTTTTCCGCGGCGCTGTTAACAATTATTATCGGTTGGCTCGCAACCGGAAATCCTCTTTACTCTGTACGGACCGCACTGGTTATTCTTGTAATTTCCTGCCCGTGCGCTCTGATTCTTTCGGTGCCGCTTGCATACTATTCCGGAATCGGAGAAGCAAGCGCAAACGGAATCGTTTTTAAAGGCGGAAACGTGATTGAGCAGGCGGCGTCCGCGGAGACGTTTGTGTTTGACAAAACCGGAACAATCACAACCGGTAATATGACTATCGCAGAATTTGGCATAAAAAGCTTTGCGGACGAGGTCAAAGCGGCCGCGAAGAGCAGTAATCACCCTCTTTGCCGCGCAATAGCAGCGTCGTATCCGACCGGGAATATTGCAGAAAACGTTTCGGAAATTGCCGGAAAAGGTATTGTATGCGATGTTAACGGAAAAAAAGTTGTGTGCGGAAGCCTGCGGCTGCTGTCTGAAAACGGAGTCGATATATCGGTAATTCCGGAGGAAGATAAACAAGGGACCTCGGTTTATGCCGCCCTTAACGGAGAATACGTCGGACGTGTCGCTTTTTCGGACCGGGTTAAGGACAATGCGGCAAAGGCAATCGGACGTCTGCGCGAAAGCGGCGCGAAGCGTATCGTTATCCTCAGCGGAGACAAACCCGACGCAGTCGAAAAGTCGGCAAAAGAGAGCGGAATAACCGAATATTACGCGTCCCTGCTGCCGGAGGATAAACTGAAAATACTTGAAGAGATTATTGCCGAGGAATCAAAACACGGCAGAAAGGTGGCATACTGCGGAGACGGCATTAATGACGCCGCGGCGATCGCGCGCGCGGACGTCGGAGTCGCAATGGGAGGTTCGGGGGCAATGGCTTCGGTTGAAAGGGCGGATATCGCAATTATGAACGACAGCCTTGAGACTTTGTCCGACGCATTTTCCGCCGCACGCAAAACAAGACGTATTGCTGTTGAAAATACGGTTATGACGCTCGGAGTAAAGCTGATTATATTAATTATCGGCATATTCTTTACTCCGTCGATGGAACTGGCGGTTATCGCGGATACGGGCGTTGCGCTTCCGGCGGTAATAAACGCAGTACGCAGAAAGCTTCCGAAGCACAAATAAATATTGACACGCAAGCCTGGTTCGTATTATAATGTTTAAAAACCATCTTAGTACAGGAGAACAAAAATGGAATATCCGCTTCAGAACCCTTCTGCGACCAAAAACGGCGCCGGTTCAAAGTCCGCAACGCGCGGCTTCGATATGAGAGATTACCTTACTCCGAGACGGCTTACCATGGTTATGTGGGACTATGCCTTCATAACACGTCATATGAAAGGAGATTCTTTTGAAGATTATGACCGCGTTTTAGATGAGCTTATCGAACGCGGGTACAACACGGTCCGCATAGATCCGATGCCTCAAATCATCGATTTGTCCGATCCCGGAAAAATCATTACGTCTCCGGGTCATCCGGACTCGCCCTTTACTCCCTGGGACAGAGTTGAAAAATTCGAAGGTCCTGCCGGAGAATGGCTCATTGAATTTATGGAAAAGCTGAACAAGCGCGGTCTGTATTACTGCCTGAGCGCCTGGAACGCCGGTTTTGACAACGCCGTATACGGTAAAAGTCTGCCGGAGCTGACCGAACAATGGAAGGTCATGCTTAGGGAATGGAAAAAGCGTTTCGGCTTTAAAAACTGTATTTATGTCGATCTTTCAAACGAATTCCCCTACTTCCTCGGAAGTTACCTGAATACATCGATTGCGCATTACAACGGCAGATGGTCGAAGGAATGGAACGATTACGTAAGGAAGGACGTAAATTCGTGCCTCTGGAGCATCAGAGACGAATTTCCGGAGGTCAGATTTACCGTATCGCTTCACGGAGATACGAAGTGGATCGATCTTGATCTTGAACTCGATGTCATGGATATTCATTTTTACGCTGATGCGGATCCGAGGTTTACTGCGCGCACACAGTTTGACAAGCATTGCAGCGAATTTTTCAAAAGCGACGCGCTTTATAAAGATTTTTCCGACAGAGCGACAAAAACTCACGGCATAATGGCGCCCATGCTCAGAGCCGGACAGAGAAACAAGCTCGGAGCGTTTGCAAGCTGGTCTGAATCTGCCGGAATTCCGCTGGTTACGACCGAATCGTGGGCAAGCTGGTTCTATATCGACCATAAGGATCTCGATTGGGAATGGCTTCTCGAATGGGCTGAATGGTCCGTTGAAGACGCTGTGGAATTTGGAATGTGGGGCTGGACTCCGCACAACTACTGCCAGCCGCAGTTTGAAACCTGGAAGGATGTAAAGTGGCATCGCCGGTTGACCGAGAAATTTCTCAGAAGCTGATTTTTTTATGTGAATTTCATATAATCGAACGGAAAACGCCTCGCTTGCCGGAACAGAATTTTGGCAGGCGGGGCGTTTTTGATTATGTTTGGAGCGCGGCTTTGGCTAAGCGCCGTTCCGCGCGTTTTTTCATGTGGTAGGCGTAGATTTCTTCGGTTGCAAACGAAAGCTTTGTTATGATATTTTCCGCCGAGGGATAACAGAAAAGCGAATCGTTTTCGCAGGAAACCTCAAAGCAATCGTCCGGACGCACAAACATATGATCATATTCGACATGCAGACCGTACATTCCGAGCGGCTTTCGTTGGAGACGGTACGGCAGACCGTTGTATTCGCCGCTTATGATGAAGCCGTTTTCCCTGTCGTGCGTAACGTCTGCGAATCCGAGATGAACAAATTTTTCGGCGGGCAGGGAATATACTTCAACGCGGTCGGAATACGAATACGTGCCGCTGTATATCTGCTCACGAACCTGCATGCGTTCCCATTCAAACCAGTCGGGAATGTGCGGGAATTCGGTTTTTCCGCTTTTTGCGTGAAGGACGCCGAGCTCATCCATTTCCCAGCGTTTGCCGCAGGCGGAGCAGTAAAGCTCCGTTCCCTCCGACCGCATTGCGCTTTCCGCGCCGCAGCTTGGGCATTGATAGAGCACCTTGTGAAGTCCCTCTGCGCGGAACGGTTCAGTTATCCGGATATTGTTTTCTCTCTGATAATCATATTCGTCATACTGCATTTCCCGGACTATCGTGTCGTATATTTCGTCCGAAGTCATATTTTTGACCTGATCTGAGGTCAGAATAAGCTTCATTTCTGAGAAAAGCGGCACTTTGCGCCTGCGGCGGAAATCCCAGAACGGCATGTGCAGGTAGTTTCCGTGGTGGAGAATCACGACAACCGGGACTTCGAAGCGTTTCACAAGTCTGCCGAGCGCTTCCGGAAGCGGAGCAAGCGTTCCTATCGGCGTATATCTTGCTTCCGGATAAATGCTTATTATTCCCTTAAATTCGTTTAAGACCGTATCAATTGAGTCTATAAGATGCAAATCGGTCGTGAATTTGCGTTTGCAGATGCATCCGAGGCGTTCCATAAGGGGAATTTTTCCGACCATTCCGTCTATATGACAGATATTGTTTACACGGTGCGGAAACGTCAGCAGAGACGACATTTCAAAATCAACGAACTCGTGATGATTGCTCAGAAGTATGTATGGCGGACGGACGCCTTCCATCCCGTACTTTTTTGTTTTATGTTTGACCGGAATCAGCGCCGCAGCGCTTGCCGCGTATTGCGCAAGCATGAGCGAACGCCATTGTTTGCGCGGTTTTTTCGATGTGTTATACGGCGTAATGCCGTCGTAGTTAATTTCCATTTTTCGTTTTAACAGCGTTTGCCCAAACATATAGGGGCTTTCGCTCTCCCTTGTTTCCTTTTGCATGCCGCGGCGCCCCGGCTGACGGCATACGCTTTTTTGTTATTCATACAGATTATCGCGGATTTCTTGCCTGTCAGTCCGAATAGAAGCTGTTCTTATTGTATCATACCGATGTAATTATTTCAACCGTATTTTAGAAATATATGTGTTTCGAAATTTACAAAATGTTAACAAATTGACGGGTAATATATGGTAAAATGAACTTACACAATAATTTAACGAAATTAATAAAGTTTCCGGAGGTATAAATATGGTAGGAACAACAATTCTTGTTATTGACGACGAAGTAAGCATTTGCGAAAGTGTGCGTCTTTATCTTGAAAACGAAGGATACGAGGTCAAAACCGCAAACGACGGAGTTGAAGGCCTGAGCTTTTTCAAGGTATACGAGCCGGATCTTGTTCTGCTCGACATAATGCTGCCCCGGAAGGACGGCTGGCAGGTTTGCCGCGAAATCCGCGAGATATCTTCGAAACCGATTATAATGATAACCGCAAAAAACGATGTTTTCGACAAGGTTCTCGGCCTTGAGCTCGGTGCAGACGACTTTATGACGAAGCCGTTTGATATGAAGGAGCTTTCCGCAAGAGTCAAGGCGGTGCTCAGACGGTATTCCGCTCATGAAAATCAGATTGACGGCGAAGTTGTTAAGTTCGATAACCTTGAAATAAGCAAGGACAAATACGAACTTAAGCTCAAAGGAAAATCCGTTGACATACCCCCGAAGGAGCTTGAGCTGCTTTATTTTCTGGCATCAAACTATAACCGCGTTTTTACGCGCGACCAGCTGCTCGATAAGGTTTGGGGATTTGACTACCTCGGAGATTCCCGTACCGTTGACGTTCATGTAAAGCGTCTGCGCGAGAAGCTTGAGGGAGTGTCCGACAAATGGGCTCTCAAAACCGTTTGGGGTATCGGCTATAAATTTGAGCTGCTTCAATAAGTCATGTTTAAAAGCGTTTTTGCCAAATATATGACCGCATTTATGCTGATTATAATCGTAAGCTTTACAATCCTTGCGGCGATAATCAGCTCAATGATGCTGAATTATTCAAAGGAAATGAAGCGCGAAGTTGTTTTCAGCGCTTCGCAGACCGTCAGACAGTATCTTGAATCGCAGTATACCGACTACTATAAACAAAACGGCGGAACTTTCAGTGAATTTGTTAACAGTACCCGCAGCAAGATACAGGGAAGCATGTCGATTTTTGTGCGCTACACCGGC
Organism: Bacillota bacterium; assembly: GCA_029219205.1. Classification (GTDB taxonomy): domain Bacteria; phylum Bacillota; class Clostridia; order Oscillospirales; family CAG-272; genus SUG1495. Next base: position 9,082 of record JAQXSY010000097.1, read on the forward strand.
AATTTGATTCTTATTGCTGCTGACAGTGACGGAAATATTCTTGTAACCGATCCGGTTGCCGATAACGAAATTATCGGTAAGGTTATTCCCGGTACGATTGTCAGAGACGTTTATGCCGACGGATACTATCAGCAAAGCAATCTGAGCGGCATTCTAAACGGACAATTTGTGATACAGGGCGTTGAAGTAAAGCATAACGGCGAAGACGTGGGCATGGTATTCGCCTGCTCAGACGCATCGTCTGAAAGCGGTCTTGTTCAGGTTATGATAAAAACGATCATAATGGTCAGCCTGTGGGTACTGCTTGCGGCGCTGATTGCGGCATATTTTATAAGCGAACGAATCATAGGTCCGCTGAAGGACATGGGCCGCGCCGCAAAGAGCTTTGCTTCCGGGAAATTTGACGTGCGCGTCCCCGTATCGGGACAGGACGAGGTTTCCGAGCTTGCGGTTGCGTTCAATAATATGGCAAGCTCTCTTTCAAGGCTTGAGGAAATGCGCCGCACATTTATCGGAAACGTGTCTCACGATCTTCGGACTCCGATGATGACGATTCACGGCTTTATCGACGGTATCTTGGACGGAGCGATTCCGCCGGAAAAACATGCGTATTATCTGAATTTTATTCGCGGAGAGACCGAACGTCTTTCGGAGCTTATCAATACTTTGCTGGATATTTCGCGAATTCAGGCGGGTGAACGAAAGTTCAATATGTCGGCATTCGACGTTTGCGAAATGGCGCGGCTGATTATTATTTCGTTTGAACAGCAGCTCGACGAAAAGAAACTGAACGTTGAGTTTGAATGCGAATCGGAAAAAATGCTTGTTTATGCCGACAGGGATGCTATATATCAGATTCTGTACAACATATGTCATAATGCGGTAAAGTTTTCACGCGAAGGCGGTGTTTACCGTGTTAAGATTATATCGCGCGAAAAAAAGATATACGTATCTGTTTATAACGAAGGGCAGGGAATCGCTCCCGACGAGCTTCCGTATGTTTTTGACCGTTTTTATAAATCCGACAAGAGCCGCGGACTTGACAAAAGCGGAGTCGGACTCGGTCTCTACATTGCAAAGACAATTATTGACGCGCACGGAGAGGAAATTTGGGTGAACAGCGTCTACGGCGAATCCTGCGAATTTGTTTTTACTCTGACTCCGGCAAACGAATCACAAAAGAAAAAGCTGTCAAAGGGCACAAAGCAGGAACAGCAAACAACATAACAAAACGGCCTTACGGCGTTTGAACGAATAATTCGTCCTTTCGCTGTAAGGCTTTTTTTGTTATACGGGAATAAGCTCAACCTGGCTGACAATTTCAAGTCCGAGGCTTTCGGTTTTCTCAATGCACCGTTTGAGTCCCTCGGCGTCTTCGAAAACTTGCGGAGAATGCGCATCGCAGCCGATAACTACCTTATTTCCGACTTCCGCTGCAATTTTGAAAAAACGGTCGGTCGGATAGTGGCGTTTTGTTGAGAAACCGAGAAGATTATATTCAAGAGGCATTCCGGCTTCCTTCATTTCTTCGCAGAAACGGCGGACTTCGCTGCAATAAATTTTTTCGTCTCCGACAAAGTTTATAACGTCAGGATGCGCGATGTACGAGAATTTGCCCGATTTCTGTCCCAGGCGGAGCATGTCGAAGTAGCTGCGCAGATGCTCGGGCTCTTTGGTCGGACTTCCCGAATACAGGAGCTCTTCGTTTTCGCCGGCGGGATACTGGTGCTGTCCCTGTATCAGAAATTCGCATCCCAACTCGTGCTGCCACTGTATGTAGCGTTCAAAAACGTTCTTGTAGTATTCGGCTTCAAATCCAATGTATATCGATATGTCGTTTTTGTATTCTTCCTTTAATTTTCTTAAGCTTGAAAAATAATCGGAAGCCGCTTCAACCGGCATACGGTAGCCCTGAATCCCGTAATCGGGCTCAAAGGCGAGCATCGGAGTATGGTCAGAAAAGCCGAGACATTTGAATCCTGCTTTTATCGCCGCTTCAATATATTCGCGGTCGCTGCCGCTGGCGTGTCCGCAGCGTGAGGTATGTGTATGGTAATTGGCAGTCATTTTTTTGTCCTTCTTTTTTAATTCACTATAGAAGATTTTATTATTTATGATGTTTATTGTACTACAAAAATACGGAGTTGTCAAATTACTTTGCTTTTATTGACAAAATCCGATAGATAATGTTATTATTAACATGAAGTAAATGATAAAAATGAGGTGAAACCGCATGAAAATCAGGCTTAGACCGTACAAACCGGCGGATGCGCGCTGGCTCGAAAAGTGGGTGCCATCGGATATCGACGGTTTTTGGAAATGGAGCGCCGGACGGTTTCAATACCCTTTAAGCGAAGGAGACCTCGACGCTCATTACAGATGGTTTGAATGTGCGGAGGACGGCTTTATTATGCTTGCGCTTGACGAAAAAGGCGCGCCGTGCGGACATTTTACCGTCAGAAAAATTGATTATGTCTCTGAAAGCGCCCGTCTCGGTTTTATTATCGTTGATCCTGCGCTTCGCGGAAAGGGCGTCGGACGCGCAATGCTTGAAGCGGCCAAAGAATACGCTTTCGGCTCGCTCGGCCTTGAATCGCTTGAACTCGGAGTTTTTGAGGATAACTTGCCTGCATACAGATGCTATATATCCGCGGGATTTTGCGAAGAAGGCTTTGAGGACTCAATAACCTTTCCGGACGGAAGTCTCAAAAAAATTATCAGAATGACGGCGAGGAAAAGAAAAAAATGAGCAAGCCGTGGATTAAGCGTCCGCTTTGCTTTGTTTGTGCCGTTTTCATGGCGGCGTCGGCTGCCGGATATTATATCCCGTCTGAAACGAGGCTTCTTCTTATTTGTATTTTTTCGGCTTCTGCCGCCGCGTCTGCCGCAGCATGCGTTTTTCTGAAACGCTTTAAGCACATAATGCTGCTTTGTGCAATGATTTTTGTGCCGCTTGCTCTCGCTTCCGGTGTGTCACAGCTTTATTTTGGCGCATACGCCGGCAGACTGTACTCATATAACGGAACACAGCATACTGTTGAAGGTTATGTGACGCGGACCTTATACTCAAAAAGCTACGGCGGTTCTTATGAAGCCGTGATAAGCCGGGTTGACGGAAAAACGTTGTCGTTTGCGGTGGTTCTTTCGTCCGAATTTGGAGAAGAAATGTCGGAGAACGACGTTTTTACGGGCGACGTGGTCTTTTCTGCTCCGGACGAAAGTTCGTTCGGATTCCCGATGAGAAGATATTATATGTCAAAGGGCATTATTCTTTGCGCAGAGACTTCAGGCGCGCCTCTCGGTGTAAACCGAGGCGCCCATAAAAGCGTATTGTCTTTATTTACCTCGGTCAACCGCAGACTTTCGGAGCTTTCAAAACGTATTTTCGGTAAGGAAGAGGGCGCGTTTGTTTCCGCCATGCTGCTCGGAAACAGAAGCGACATTTCGGATTCCCTCCGGCGTGATTTCAAGCGTTTGGGAATATCGCATATTCTTGCGGTCAGCGGCTTGCATGTGGCAATTATAACTTCGGCATTAGAAAAGCTGCTTAGGCTTTTACGGACGCCGTTTCGACTCAGATATGCCTTAATGGCAATTTCTGCTGTGTTAATCGTATTTTTGACCGGGTTTCAGATTTCGGCGGTGAGGTCTGTTGTAATGATAGTCGTTTTTTTCGGATCACGCATTGCTGCGAGAGACAGCGATCCGCCGACAGCGCTGACCTTTACCGTTGCGCTCATGATGCTGCTTTCGCCGGCAAGCGCACTGGACGTCGGGTTAATGCTTTCTTTCATGTGTACTCTTGCCCTTACGACGGTCTTTCCGCAAATTTCCTTGCAGCTGAAAAGACATATTAATTCTCAAAAGGGCGTTTTTTTGCATGTGCTTTCGGGCGTGCTTAATTCACTTGCGCTTTCGCTGTTAATAATGCTTTTTACGCTTCCGGTAATGTGGCTGTACTTCGGAGAAATATCCTTGGTTTCGCCGATTTCCAATTTGATTTTCGTACCGCTTTCCACGCTTCTTTTGCTTGGAGCGCCGATTGCGTTTTCGGTCAGCTTTATTCCGTTTGTCGGGAGATTTGCTGCCGCAGTCTGCGCGCTCGACGCGAAGATAATAATCGAACTTGCTTCCGAAATGGCTTCACGGCGGTTTGTTACGGTTTCTCTCGGATACACGTTTACAAAATACGCTGTTGCCGCGGCGGCGGTTGCGGCTGTCCTGCTTCTTTTTGCAAAAAGGAAGCGGATATCGTATATTTTTATTCCTTTTGCGGCGGCAGCGCTTGTGTTTGTTCCGTGTCTTGCGGTCTATAATTCCTGCGAGAATCTGAATACAAGATTTGTTTTTATGACTCAGAAGAAAAACGAAGGTTTTGCAATCAAAAGCGACGGAAAGACGCTTGTCTGCGATATATCGGACGGTTCTTACCAAATAACAAGAGCCGGCTGTTCGATTGTTGAAAATGATTTTTATTCTGACGATATTGACGTATATATGCTTACTCACTACCATAAAAGGCATGTCAGCACATTCGTAAGACTTACCGAAAACGTATACGTCCGTTCGGTTATGCTACCGGAGCCGACAAACGAAAATGAACTGCATATAGCGTCTGAAATATCTGACATCGCCGTTGAAACGGGGTGCGAAGTGATTTTTTACAAAGCGGGAGCGGATTATTCCGTTTTTGGAAGCTGTGTTATCGAGGTGTCTGAGCTTGCATACATTAATAGGTCAACTCATCCGGTTTTCGCTGCGTCCGTAAGCACCGCCGGCGTAAGCTTACTGTATGTTTCCGCCTCCTATGCCGAAACGGAAGCTTCATCATTTCTGACTATTGACAGACTGAGTGCGTCGGATTCGGTAATTTTCGGTATTCACGGTCCGAAAATAAAGCAGCCGCTTCCGAAAGAGCTGAGAACGTACGTTCCTTCTCTTGCGATAGCGGCTTCAAATGAAGTTTGCGAGGTTTATGAAAGAGGGGCGGATGTTGTTTTGGACGGCTACGGCGACGACTGGTATTATGAAATTGTCCTGCCAAACGAGAAAACAACGTCAAACTCAAAAAACGGAGAAATCAGCTTTATTCAAGCAGAGCGAGCGCGTCGAATAATCCGCGTACTGGAATAATCTCGATTCCGTCCTGCTTTTCGAGCTTGGCGGCGCATTTTGCGGGCAGAGCTATTCGCGAAAATCCGAGACGGCGCGCTTCGCTTACCCGCTGTGACGCATTACTGACTCCGCGGCATTCGCCCGAAAGCCCCAGCTCCCCTGAGGCGATAAGGTCGTCCGGAACGGTTTTGTCCTTTATTCCCGAAATAAGCGCGAGCGCGGTTGCAAGATCGGCGGCGGGTTCGTCGAGACGCAGTCCTCCGATTACGTTAAGGTATGCGTCGCACGCCGAAAACCTCAGTCCGGCGCGTTTTTCAAGCACTGCCAAAAGAAGGCATAGCCGGTTGAAATCGATTCCGTCGGAGGCACGCTTTGGAGAAGGATAAACTGTTTTTGTAACAAGCGCCTGTATTTCCGTAATGATTGGACGCGTGCCCTCCATTACGCATACCGCACAGCTTCCGGAGACGTTTTTCGGCCGTCCGGAAAGAAGCGTTTCCGAAGGATTGGGCACTTCGGTGAGCCCCGTGCCGGTCATCTCAAACACGCCCAATTCGTTTGTTGAGCCGAATCGGTTTTTCTCAGCCCGGATAAGACGGTAAGTACTGTCCCGGCTTCCTTCAAAGCAAAGCACTGCGTCGACCATGTGTTCGAGCACTTTCGGTCCGGCTATTGCGCCATCTTTATTGACATGACCGACGATTATCACTGCGGAGCCGCTGTTTTTTGCATACCCGATAAAACGCATGGCGCATTCCTTTACCTGAGTTACGCTTCCGGGAGCCGACGAGACGCCGTCCGCATAAAACGTCTGTATCGAATCTGCGATAACCACGTCCGGCTTTTCTTTTTCAAGACAGGCGAAAATCCGTTCCATATCGGTTTCTGTGAGAACAAGAAAATCTCCGCCTGCGATTCCGAGTCTTTTTGCCCGAAGCTTCAGCTGTCCGGCGGATTCCTCGCCGGATATGTACAGAACTTTTTTGCCGCCGGAAACGGCGCCGCCTATCTGCATAAGAAGCGTCGATTTGCCGATGCCCGGCTCACCCGAAATCAGCACAGCCGAGCCTTCAACAATTCCTCCGCCGAGAACCCTGTCAAGCTCTCCGCAGCCGGTTTTAAACCGAAGATATTCCGGAAGCTCAAGATCGCCCAGTGAAACGGCTTGAGCATTGTCGTTATTTCCAAACAGCGACTGTGTTCGGCGGGCGCCTGCCGGAGACGCTGCGGAAGGCTCTGAAACAATCTGTTCCTCCATCGTGTTCCACGACTGACAATCCGGACATCTTCCGAGCCATTTTGCGCTCCTGTATCCGCATTCGCTGCATATATACGCTGTTTTACTCTTCATTTTTGTTGATAAACCGTACCTTTCAATATCCCGTTTATGCCGGCAAAAGCATTCAGTTATCGCTGCTTTTGTGCTTTTGGCGTTATCAAACGCCGCAAATCGTGTCTGCGGCGCCGCAGAAAATTACGCAGGCAAGCTTCTGACGGTATTCTCCGGTTTCAAGAAGCTCGGCTTCCTTCACGTTTGAAATAAACCCGCATTCAACAAGAACTGCGGGGATTTTTGTTTTATAAAGGAGATATATTTTCGAATCCGCAGGCTTTGTTTCACGCTTATTGTCCGGAGCGAGCAAAGCGGAATTTAAGGAGCGGATGCTTTCGGCAATCTGTTTTCCCGACGGATTGTTGACAGAATAGTATACCTGCATTCCGCTGTATTTTTCCTGCGGGAATTTGTTCATATGTATACTGATAAGGATTGCGTCGGGCATACTGTCCGTCATAAGCAGGCGCGCCCGGAGATCGCGCTGCTTACGGCTTCCCGAGTTCTCTCCGGAGTCCGGCATTGTGTCGTCTGAGCGAGTCATGTAAACATCGTAGCCGAAACATTTGAAAACGTCGCGGAGTACGAGCGACAGCCTGAGATTTAGATCTTTTTCGAGCGTGCCGGTTACGGAAACGGCTCCGCCGTCGATTCCGCCGTGTCCGGCGTCGATTATGATGCGCTGTTTTTCTGTTGAAGCGTTTGCGGCGCTTTCGGGTAAATTGCTTTTTTGGAAAAAAAACCTCAGCAGCAGAGCTGAAATTGTAAAGAATACCGCGACTGCGCCTATCTTCAATGCGAAAATCAGCGCGCTTTTGACTGATACCGGACTGCGGTCCATATTTGTCCTCCGTACAAAATAAAGCAGTAAAAAATTACTGCTTTATTTATATGAAGGACGGTTTGCAATTATGTTTTCGGTTTGTTCTTGTTGGAGAAGAAACCGAGAATTCGAATGTCCCTGAGTCCGAAGTAATAGCCGACTGTACAGGAAACAAGCGCCGGAATGACGATAAGCACAAGCGCAAACGGATTATAGGGCGCATAGAGAGCGATAAGTCCGCTGTACATACCCTGGGTGAAAATAGCGATACTTCTTGCAATATAGTACGCGTTAAAAGCGGCTTCGGGCAGCTGATTTGCAAAATCCGTAACAAAGAAGCGTGAAACGACGGCGAAGATGCCTATCAGAACATTTAAAGAATTTGCGCAGAGCGACATCCACAGTCCCTTCAGAGGAGAATACTTCAGCCTTTTTGCGTCCACCCTGACTTTTTCTTTCAGTCCGCAGTCCCAGGTCATCGTATAAAGAAGGGCCATATAAAAAACTATTGAAAACAGGCTTGTAATAAGCAGCAGGGTGTCGTTTTGAATGGTCGCCATGGAGAGCATAAGCCCAAACATCGTCATTCCGATCTGATTAACGATCATTCTGAAAATCATATACCCGTTCTCTTTAATAAAATTCAGCATATGTGAAAGATACCTCTTTAAAATAAAAAACGGAATGCATCCTATACAATATATTTTATATTCGATTTGTTAATAATACAAGTCAATATACGAAAGTTTACATTTTGTCAATTAAATTCGAAAAATAAATTAAAAAATGAGCGGCTCCGGTTGAGAGCCGCTCATACGGTTGTTTTTATTTTATATTTACAGACAGAAATTAGTTTTTTTATCCGGCGTCACGGAATACGTAGAGCATAGCCTGACCGTAAAATACGAGGTTTGCGGTTATTCTTCCGGCAAAAACTATATCTATCCGAACAAC
>JAQXSY010000098.1 GCA_029219205.1 Bacillota bacterium
CAGTCTTATGACCTTGCTTTTCTTGATATTCAGATGAATGAAACGAACGGAATTTCGTTGGCAAAAGAGTTGAAAACGAGAAACAGTAAGGTTGTTATTTTCTTTATCACATCTTACAATCAATATCTGGACGACGCTATGGATCTGAAAGCTTTCCGTTTTTTTGAAAAGCCGATTAATACAGCCCGTCTTTACGCCGGACTCGAAAAAGCAATGGAATATATAGATGAAAGCTACGTTGATTTTTATCTTTACAACGACAAATCTCAATGCCGGGTTTTAATAGATGATGTCATTTATATCGAGCGACAGAACCGAAAAGTTGTCTTAAATACGACTAAGGGGCAGTATGTAACCGGCAAAAAGTTTGAAGAATGGTGTGAAATTCTGCCCGGTTCATTTTTCTATCAGGTTCACAAGTCCTTTTTCGTCAATCTTCATTATGTTGACCGCTACAACTATACGGAATTGATTCTGAATAACGGTGAACGGATTCCCGTAGCGTCGAGAAAACAAGCCGATTTTCATAAGTATTGGTTTCAATACCTGAGAAGGAGATAAGAATGATTCAGTATATTGCATTAGCTTTTGTCTATTTCTTTGAGTTTCTGATCGAATATATATTTTTTGCGAGAATCGCAAAAACCAAAAAGAATCTGCCTATCCGTCTTTTAATTGGCCTGTTGTTATTTGAAAATGCAGGTGTATTAAATTATTTCTTTTCAAACTCCCTCATAATCAACACTCTTTACTATTTCACCATATGTCTGGTTTTTTCATTCTTATGTTTTATAATCCCACTAAAACAACGAATATTCTACGTTATTCTGCTCTATGGCTTTTCTACAGTTTCGGAATTTGGAATAATTTTTTTAATTTCAAGTGTGTACAAAGTAGATGTAAATGCATATAATTCAGATCCTTTTTTGATGATAATTATGGGTTGTATCAGTAAAGCAATATATTTTGTCATCTGTCTTGTTCTTTTACAGTTTATTGAAAGAAATAACCATAACTCTAAACTCCCGTTATCATTCTACATTTATCCTGCTGTAACGATTGGTTCGATTGTAATACTCTGGGTACTGACATTAAAATATGAATTCACTTACGAAATGCGCCTTTTGCTATCGGTTATTAGTCTTATATTACTGGGAGCTACAATATCCATTTTTCTTTCGTACCAACAAAGCTTAAAAAAAGAAAACGAGTATATCCTGTTAAAAAGCGAGTATCACAGATTACAAACCGAAAAAACATACTATGATATTTTAGAGCATCAGAATCAACAGCTTCTGATTTACGCCCATGATGCGAAAAATCATCTGAAAGCGATAAAAGACCTGAATACAAGCCCTGATATTGACAGATATATCAAGCAAATGTATGACTGTTTGTCTGATTACAGCAGCGTCAGTCACAGCGGCAACATGACATTAGATGTTATTATTAACAGATACATAACGGAAAGCAAGCTGAAAGACATTACATTTTCGTTTGATATCCGTTTAAGTAATCTCTCGTTTGTCGAAGACTTCGACTTAGTTACCATTCTTGACAATTTACTGGACAATGCGATGGATTCCGCCGAAAAATCAAGCTCGAAAACGATTTCTTTCGAAACAGACCACCGCAACAGCTATGAGGTTGTCATTATATCAAACAGTTGTGAGCAAAATCCTGTCGCCTACGGGAACCGTCTTATCACAACCAAAAAAGAAAAAGCCATACACGGATTAGGACTCAAGAGCGTCACTAAGGCTTTGAAAAAATATGACGGTGACATAGATTGGGAATATTCGGAAAGCGAGAAATTGTTCATAACGACAGTTATGATACGAAATCCGAATCAAAACAACCTACCGTAAAATCTACATGAGAATCGGACACGGCTTCGGCTTTGTCCGGTTTTTCGTCCTATTCCAAGACCTGACACATCGTTCGATCCGATCTTATCTGATTGCATACACTTTGTCAATGCGAGCATACAAATCGCACATTTTCGGCGCCAAATTGCACAGATTGACCGATTTCATCAATCGTTTTTCGTCTCCTACATTTATAAATGTCAAAAAATTCAAAATCTTACAGAAAAACACGAAAAAATAACAGAGAAAAACTTCGTTTCTCTGTTATGCACAAAAATGTCTCAATAAATTGTACAATTTAGCTAACGCTCTGCGCTATTTTCAATAACTCATCATCTTCCAAGATACCAACAATCGAATATAAATAATCGTCAGAAATCCAGATCACACCTTTTCCGTGTGTTTCTTCGCCAAAGAAAATATAATCGATTCCGTCTATTGTAATGATACTCGTTTTTTTATACTCGGTATTGATATTGACCTCTTTTTCTGCGCTTTTCGAAATTGAAATCGTCACACCTTCATCATTCTCATAATCAAAACCAGAGTAGAAATCTAACTGTATATTGTCAGTAACTTTAAAGCCGTCAGGCACATAGCCGACGGTTAATGTTCCATCAAGTCGCCTAATAAAAATATTCGTCCAAACCGTCGAATACGTATCATAATCATGAATCTTATATTCTACAATCGTATAAGCAAACACAGAGCCGATAAGAAGCGCCGCAATAATTGCCGCCGCCAAGAGGATTCTGGCCACTTTTGAACGGAACCGACGACCAGGCTTTTCATTCACAATATGAAGTATATTGTTTTTACGCCGGTCGGCTGTTAATTGATACGAGCGTTCGGGCATCAGTCCGAGTATGCCGTCAACACATTCGCCAATCAGCTCGGTATCGGGGTTTTCTTTTTCAAGCTCACTGTCAATCAGCTGACAAAGCTTGAGATGAATCCTGTTTTTTATGTTTTCCATAAGCGTCACCCATATATATACGTCAAAAAATTCAAAGCCTTACAAGTATTTTCGAAAAAGTTATAAATATTTGAAAGCCAATACTCTTATCAACAGGTCAACCGTTGAAATGATCTTCTTTGACTTCTTTTTTATACGGTGAGATTTCACATAAACATTGTTTTCGGTTATTCCGAGCTCCTCACTTACAACCCGAACCGTCTTCTTCTCAATATACAGCTTGATAAAGACTTTCTTTTCGTCCTCGGTGAGTACGGAAAGGATTTTCTTTTGTGCTTTTGTCAGCAACGCTTCAAATTCCTCTTCGCTGATCGTTTCCGCAACCCCCTGTGTCGTTTCCATGTCTTCGCAGTCTTCCAAAGGAAGCTGTTCATTCTCGTGTTTTTGATTTCTGAAATATGCTTTTATCTGAATCCCGGCCGTTTTGTAAAGCCATGCACGAATATTGATGTTCCGCAGTTTATCGGCTTTTTTGAAAAGCGCCAAAAAAGCCTCTTGCGTAATATCGGAAGCGACGTCGATATCCTTGGTTTTTGAAACACAGAATTTATAGATATCGTCATAGTGACGATTGGTTATTTCTTCTATTTCAGCTTTTGACAGTCCCATGTTTTTCTCCGTATAAATTTTATCATTTGCAATATATCACAAAAAATGTTATTTGTAAACAAATTGAATTGACATTTCCAAATTAATTTATCCTCATTCATAAAGCCTCAACGCATCCACCCTTACCCCATTCTGAATCACCTCAAAGTGAAGATGCGGACCGGTCGAATACCCTGTTGAGCCGACTTTAGCAATCACCTGTC
>JAQXSY010000099.1 GCA_029219205.1 Bacillota bacterium
CAAGCAAAGTATTCGCGCCCTCGTCAACCTTAAGAACGATATCTCCGCCCTTGCCGCCGTCTCCGCCGTCCGGACCGCCGTGAGAAACATACTTTTCCCTGTGAAAAGCAACGGCGCCGTTTCCTCCGTCTCCGGCTTTTACATATATCTTTACATTATCTATAAGCATATTTCAGTTATCCTGCATTTCAGTTTGATCCGGTATTACTGCTTTTTTAGCTTTTCGCTTTCCATAACAATCGTAACCGGACCGTCGTTTTCGATATTTACAAGCATATCCGCTCCGAAAACCCCTGTTTCGACCGCTTCACTGTCAAGACGGGACTTTAATTCCGACACAAATAATTCGTAAAGCTCGTTAGCTTCTTCCGGCGCCGCGGCGTCAAAAAAATCGGGGCGGTTTCCGTGCCGGTAGTTTGCGAGCAGCGTGAACTGAGACACAACAAGCGCTTCTCCGTGTATATCGTTAATCGAAAGATTCATCTTGCCCGCCTCATCGGAAAAAATTCTGAGCTTCGATATTTTTTCGGCAAGCAATACCGCATCCTCGTTCATATCGCCGCGCTTTGCTCCTAAAAGTATCATTAGGCCCGCCCCGCAGCGTCCCTTAACTTCTCCGTCAACCGAAACAGACGCGTTTTTAACTCTCTGTATTACAGCAATCATACTGAACCCACCCTGTGTACTTCCTTAACATTTGCGACGCCGCGCAGACCGGCGGCTATACTCTTTACATGTTCAAGACTGCGGCAGGATACCGTTACGTTAACAACAAGGCTGCCGTCCTGCCTAATATTTGTGCTGATACCGGTCAGACCGACCTTCATATCTGCCAAAGCGGACGTTATATCCGCAATTAGACGAATTCCCTGCTCTGCGATTATACAAAGCGTTGTCTCAAAGCTGTTTGCCGTGCTGTCCGCCGCAACGTCCCACCGCGCGTTTACAAACCTTCCGACATTTTCAGGCTTTGCACGGTTTATAACCACATTCTCACAGTCGCGAGTGTGAATTGATATGCCGTAACCCTTTGTAATAAATCCGACAATCGGATCGCCGGGCAACGGATTGCAGCATTTTGCGAACTTGACCGCGCAGCCCTCTACACCGTCAACGACAACTCCTCCGTTTGACCTGCGGCGCTTTTCAACGACGGGAACTGACGCCGCTTCAGGCTCGGGAAGCGCCGGCTCTTCCGGTTTGACGATACGGTCAAATTCGTCCTTAATCTTCGCGGAGAGCTTTGTAATCGTCATGCCGCCGTAGCCGATGGTATTATAAAGGTCATCCGCATCGTGTATTCCGAGACGCTTGATAATATTCGAAATAATCTCCGCTTTCTGCGCCTCGGTACAGCTTCTGCCCATGCGCTTGAACTCGCGGTCGACCTCCTGTTTTCCGACAACGATATTCTCCGCGCGCTTTTCTTTTTTGAACCATTGGCGAATCTTGTTTCTCGCCTCTCCGGTTCGCACAATCTTAAGCCAGTCGCGGCTCGGACCCTTTGTCTGCGACGACGTCAGTATCTCGACAATCTCTCCGTTTCTCGGAACACGGTCTATCGGCACGATCATACCGTTTATTTTCGCGCCGACCATTTTGTTTCCGACAGCCGAATGTATCGCGTACGCAAAGTCTATGACCGTTGCGCCCTGCGGAAGAGAAATTATATCGCCCTTGGGTGTAAAAACAAAAATGTCGTCATGAAGAATATCAATCTTTAACGCGCGCAGAAATTCATCCGGGTCGCGCGTGTCGTCCTCGGTTTCAATCAGCCGTGATATCCATTCGAGTTTGCGGTCGATATCCTCCTTGCTCTCCGCTCCGGATTTATATTTCCAGTGCGCGGCAATACCGTATTCGGCAATCTGGTGCATTTCCCATGTACGAATCTGCACTTCAAACGGGATGGCGCCCCTGCCTATGACAGTTGTGTGCAGCGAACGGTACATATTCGGTTTTGGCGTTGAAATATAGTCCTTGAATCTTCCCGGCACCATTTTGAACATTTCATGGATAAGTCCGAGAACAACGTAACACTCTTCCTCGGTGTTTACAATTACGCGCAGCGCGTAGAAATCGTAAATTTCATCAAAGGACTTATTCTGCTCATACATCTTCTTGTATATGCTGTAAACGCTCTTGACACGTCCTTCGAGCGCAAAATCTATACCGCTTTCGGAAAGCTTGTCCGAGACCTGAGCTCTCGCTTTTTCAATAAAATCAACGCTTTCTCCGTACTTTTTCTCTATGTCGCTCTTAACTTCGTCGTACCCTATCGGATCAAGATAGCTCAAAGCAAGGTTTTCGAGCTCCTGCTTAATGCGCTGCATTCCGAGACGGTGCGCAAGGGGAGCGAAAACGTGCATCGTCTCGAGCGCTTTGGTTCTGCGTTTCTCATCTTTTTTTACTCCGAGCGTGCGCATATTGTGCAGACGGTCGCAGAGCTTTATGAAAATTACCCGCACGTCCTTCGACATTGCCAGAAACATTTTCCGCAGATTTTCAATGTGTGCCTCGTCCTTATCTTCAAACGAAATCGCCACCATTTTTGTGAGACCGTCAACCAGCATCGCAACGTCATCGCCGAACATCCGCCTGATCGATTCAAGGTCCACCTTTGTTCCGCAATCCTCAACAACATCGTGTAAAAGCGCTGCGCATATCGAGTCGGTGTCCAGCTCAAGGCTCGCAACAATTTCAGCAACTGCTATCGGGTGAGAAATATACGCTTCTCCGCTGTAACGGTACTGTCCCTCGTGCAGCTGCTTTGCGTAAAGAAAAGCCCGTTTGATTTTTTCGATGTCATACGGCTTTCCCGTCTTTTCAAGCGCAAGCAGAAGTCGTTCTATATCTTTATACGGATCCTCCGGAAGCGTTTCGTCCGGCTTTTTTTCTATATTATAATCCATATTTGTCTCCGTTTATTTTTTCTCGCGCGGTTAACGCGCAGCCGACCTCAGCCGTTTGTACACCGGCGAATTTTCAAGATTAACCTTGCTTGTTACGGTGCACAGCTCAATTTTTTTCATATCGTCGTCTTTATTGTATGTGTGCGGATCATCCGAAACCGTTATAAGCCCGGTTTCACGAAGCACATCCAGCATAAGCAGCAGCTTTACGCGGCTGTACATTTTTACGTTTTCCGGAAGAGAGGAATTCAGCGCTTCTCTCAGCGAGTTTAACGAAACGATTCCCGCCGCTCCCGCAAGCTCACGCTTAAGGCGCACGTAAAGACGCGCTATATCGTCTCTTGACGGGATGTTGTCCATACCGACTGTGTCCGCGCCGCCGAGAAACGCCTCATAGATTTCCTGATCTTTAGCCATAGCCCGGCACTGAGACGCGCTGTACCTTATATCGCGTATGACCAGCTGAGGAGAACTTACCCCCTGATATTCGTTTATATTCAGATTAAAAATTATATCCGTCTCGTCGCCGCGGCAGATACCGAGTTCCTCGGGCGAAGAGCCGAAGCATACCGCCTGAATCGCGGCGCCGTCTTTCTCGAAAGAAAATCTCGTATGTCTGCCTGCGCCAATCGGAGAAACTTCCGTTACCTTAAGTGCGCTCATCATAAACAACGGAACCGGATTTGCAATACCGAACGGTTCCAGAAGCTCAAGCTCCTTTGCCTGTGCAAGCGTAATATCCTTAACGCAAAGCTCCATATCAACGTCAATCGAGGTCACAAAGCTGTCGTCGGTAAGCTGACGGCGCGCATACTCGTTTATACGGCGCTTAAATTCCGGCAAATTACTGCGGTCAATCGTAAGACCCGCCGCAAGCTCATGCCCTCCGTACTTTATAAGCAGATCGTCGCAGCTTTTGAGCGCTTCTACAAGATTTAGCCCCTTTATGCTTCTTCCCGACCCTTTGCCGATATCTCCGTCAAATGAAATAAGTATCGAAGGAAGGTTATAATGCTCGGTTATGCGCGACGCAACTATGCCTATAACGCCGTGATGCCAGTTGTCAGCGTCAAGCACAATCACGCGGTCGTGTTCAAAATCATGTTCCTTCTCTATTTTTCCCGAGGTCTGCTCGATTATGTGGTTTTCCTCGGCCTGTCTTTCCCGGTTAATTTCGCAAAGCTCTGTCGCTATACGGTGAGCTTCTTCATCGGAACCGGTCAGAAAAAGGTCAACCGCTTTCGACGCGCAGCTTATGCGTCCCGCGGCGTTTATTCGCGGCGCTATCACATATCCGATAGTCGATGAAGTTATCCTCTTGTGCTGATCTTTTGTTCTCGCTTTCTGTGAGCCCCCCGCCGCTTCTTCAATAAGCGCTTTAAGCCCCGGACGTGCGGTATTGTGAATGCGTCCCAGACCCACGCTGACTATAAGCCGATTCTCATCCGTAAGCGGCATAACGTCGGCAACTGTTCCGAGAGTTATAAGATCAATATACTCCTCGCAAATATCCTTCAGATAGTCTCTGCATTCCTCGCCGGTGCGCTTTCTGCGCCTGTATTCAAGAGCGCATATGAGCTTAAAAGCCACCCCCGCTCCTGCAAGATCCTTAAAAGGATATTCACAGTCGGGACGTCGGGGATTAACGACCGCAAGCGCCTCCGGAAGTTCTCCGTGGCACTCGTGATGGTCGGTCACTATAACGTCCATTCCAAGCTCTTTGGCATACCCGACCTCTTCCGACGCCGTAACTCCTGTATCAACCGTTATAAGCAGCTTTGTTCCCGCAGCGGCAAGCTGGTCAAGCGCGGACTTGTTTATTCCGTAGCCTTCTCCGGTACGGTTGGGTATGTAATATCCGACATCCGCGCCTATGCTTTTAAGGTAAAGGTAAAGCGATGACACCGCAGTCACGCCGTCAACGTCGTAGTCGCCGTAGATCGTCATTTTGACGTTTTCGTCAAGCGCAGCCTCAATGACCTCGCACGCCCTTTTCATATCTTTAAGCAAGAACGGATCATGAAGTATTTCGCCCTCATAATGCAGAAACGCCGCCGCCTTTTCTGGAGTATCATATCCCCTTGCACAAAGAAGGGCCGCAGTCGGTTCAAGCAAACCGAGCGCTTCAGCCACGTTTTTTACCGACGCGCCGCACACGCTTTGGCATATCTCCCACTTTCTTATTTTCGCCATCTGATTTATCATATCCTCAATCTATATTTTTTACAGCACAAAATACCGGAACAGTTTATCCGGCTCTCTTAAGACGAGAAAGTCGTTTCGCTATGTACAAAAGCTCCGTCAGAGCAGCGGCGGCAATTACTCCGACAAGAATCCATTCAAGCCGTGTAATTCCTTCGTTTTCGCCGTCGGAGCTGCGTGCATCCTCAAGCATACGGACAATCTCAGCTTCGTTATGAGTTTTTGAAAGGATATCGATGCCTCCGATCAAAAGCGTCGGTTCTCCCAAATCCTCTCCGTCAACACTTTCAAGTCTTATTGTTATTTTATCGCAGCGTGAAATATCCTTATAACCGGAAAGATCTGCAAAAACCTGGTTCCATTTTCCCGCGTAAATTACCCCAGACGCAGTGAAGTCGGAAAGCCCCGAATGGACCGTTACAACTATCCTTGCCTCGGTCACTCCCTCGGGAAGAACCGCCGTCTGAGCGCTGAACGTCAGCACGGGTGCAACCGACAAATCAATAATATACCCGAAATCGTTCGCTATTCCGCGCCTGGATTCCGCGCAGGGCTTATGAAGAGAAATATTCAAAAGGTCTGAGTTGGAGCCGAGAGATGCGCCTGCGGAAAACGTCACCCCGTCGTCAAGCGGATACCACCCGGAGGCGTCGTCGGTAAACGAAAACAGCTTTGCTCTCCCCGTTATGCCCTCGGGTAATTCCCGGAGAAGCTCTGATGTTTCGGAAACGCGAACCGCAATCCCGGAGCTGTCAAATGCGGGAATGAGCTGCTGCCATTCCGAAGCTCCGAAAAGCTCGAGCGCAAATTTTGTAACGTCAAGCGTTTTATTGGTATCAATAAGCGTATATATATCGTTGAAGCTGAGGTCGCGGTTTACAATATACGCTTTTATCAGCGAATAGTTTGCGTTTGTAACGATGTAATAAGAATATGCGTAATCCGCCGCCAGCGCTTTGAGCACTGCCGACGATTTCGAATTTACATAATCATGCTCTATAAGAACGATATCGCGGTAGTCGCCGCGGAAATACATTCGTTCCCGCGTCATATAACCGATAAGCTGCGAAATATTCCCCATAGTAATCTGTTTTGATTCAAAGGAATTCAAAAGATTTATATCATTATGCGAAATATAACTTTGCTGTCCGGGATACGGATCGTACGCAAGCTTCCAGTTTATATCTCCTCCCGTTTTCACAACCTCGTTGAACACATCTATAAAGGTACGGCTGTCAAAAGAGTAAACCGCATCGGAAGAAAGCCCGAGATTCCAGTTGCATCCGAGAGAAATACAAATATCAAGCTCGGCGTCAAAGGATCTGAAAGCAGCGTAAACGGTTCTGAACGCTTCGGCATACGAAAGGACAAGCTGAGTCAGAGAAACTCTTCCCATGCTGTAATCAATTATACAGTCAGACACATCGTCTCCAACGACAACGCCCTCAAGCGGACCGCTTCCGGCAAAACGTTCGGCAAGAAACGAACAGGCGGCCCGAAGCGTCTCAACGCCGTCTTGAGTCTCCGTATTAAAAGCGCAGTAGCCGGCGTCGGCCTCTGCGTGGGGGTGAATAAGCGCGCTCCCGGCAACCGAACGGTAAACCGGCGTTGCAATAAGCGTAATATATACCTTTGCGCGTTCTTCTGCGCATACGCGCATAGATTCGCTCAGCTGGTCCGTAAACTCCCTGTCGAAACAAAAAATTCTGCCGTTGTATTCAAAACGGTAACCATCCGCGCTGTCCGTCAGCAGCTTTACCAGATCCACAGTTATTTCGGCGTACGCACTGCCGTAAAGGCCGCTGTCCACCCCGCCGTTAATGACCATACCCTTTTTTGACTGCGTCCGTTTTGCGCTTCCGCTTTGCTCCGCAAGTATTTCCGGATTCGTAACATAACTTTCGTGAGCGATAATCATCTCGTTCTCACCGTCGTAAGCGGTGATTATGTATTTTTTGAATGCGCCGCCGGAGCTGACGCCGCCCTTCCAGACAAACGAAAAATCTCCTCCGCCGCAGTACGTTTTTGCCGCCGCGCTTCTGCCTTCATCCGGTATTCCGGCAGTTTCCTCGTATATTTCGGCTGTGTAAAGAAACAGCGTGTCTCCGCGCAGTTCGCCTCCCATACCTGAACGGAACGCGCCGCGCAGCTCAATGTCTTCTCCGTTCTGCGCTATACCGCAGAGCTTAACCTCCGCCGGATACTGCGACGGAGTGTATGACGACACAGAGCCCACCGAAAGCAGCGTGACTGTGCCGCGCAGATTACCGCTGAAAATCAGTCTGAAGCCTGCGATGTGATCCGGCACAGCAAAAACGCAGGTTTGCACCGCAGACGTAACGTCAATGCTGCGCGTAATGCTCTTTTCATTCGTATAGCTTTCGCCGTCGCCGGAAATATACATAAGCGTAATGCTTTTGCAGTTTGATTCGTTGACAAGCCGTATGCTTACCGCGCGGTTTCCGCTGAAATCGCCGTAGCTTAAAGCTTCTGTTTCGATATACGGATCCTCGGAATGAAAAGAAACCTCCATGCCGTTCGAAACAGACAGCTCGCATCCGAACGGTTTATACTTAAACGCCAGAAAACGCATGGCAAACGGCGATTCACTGTTATAACTCAGCCCCACGCGGTCGAGCGCAACCGAAACCGGCATATCAGTGTCGGAGCCGATACGTTCAAAGGTAAGAGATAAACCGATAACATTCTCAAGCATATCCGCAAATCCCGAAATGTCAAAGAAAACCGCGTTCCAGCCGCCGCCCTCGGCAATTTCGGTTACCTTTGCGGTTCTCTGTCCACTCTTAAAGTCCGCCGTCACGCGGTAAGACGAATCAGGCTCGGACGTTGCCATCACAATGACAAAGTATTTTGCTCCGCGTATATCGGCCGACGCTCCGTTTTTCCATTCTCTTTGTAAAACAACCGGCATTCCGGCCTTTTCGGCCGTTGCTTCAAGACAAACTCCGCCGTCAAGAGGTATATACGGCTTATAGCCAAGCTCTCCGCAAATATTTATTTCTGCCTGTGTCCCGCCGCCGTCCGACGCCGTCCACAAAACATTGTCGGTTTCAAATCCGTCAATGAGCTTACCTGTAACCGACTCAATCATTCTTGCATCAACATTTTCAAAGCAGCGCGGCAGATTTCCGGAACCGGATTTTGCGCCGGCAAACAAAAACGCACCGAAAAGCGGCATCATAAACGCAGCCGAAATCACAACGGCAATTATTCGTTTCATCCGATCCTTCCTTTCCTCATCCTGCGCATTATGATTAAAAAATCTATCCTTCAGTTAACCGAATCCGTAAGCTCTATTGATTCAAGTTTTAAGAATTCATCTGCGCAAATAACGCCTTTAAGACAAATATCCTTAAATTTTCCGCATTTTGAGCAGAAAATACGCACTCCGTCCTGAGTATACTCAAAGTCATATTCTCCCTCTCCCGCAG
This sequence comes from Bacillota bacterium, assembly GCA_029219205.1. Classification (GTDB taxonomy): domain Bacteria; phylum Bacillota; class Clostridia; order Oscillospirales; family CAG-272; genus SUG1495. The sequence goes on from JAQXSY010000099.1 coordinate 8,567, forward strand.
GACAGCCGCACGAGATTCCGCCGTCGTCCTTAAGCTCCGACAGAACAAATCTGACTATATCGTCAATTTGTGAACGGTCAAAGGCAATATCGCTGCCGTCATCCGTGCCGATAGCGTTTCTGTAAATGTCATAGTCGTCAAATCCGGCTTCTTTAAGCATTTCAATAAGCTCCTCGTCTGCTTGTTTTAACGCGTCGCGAACTTTTTCCGGATCGCCTATATAGCACACACCGACTCCGGAGTAAGCGCACGTCAGCACGAAGAGATCACGGTTGAAAAACGACGCGTCGCCTATAACATAGGTATGCGAGCTGGGACACATCAGGCACGGAACGGTTATACGTATCTTTCCGTCCCCGGTACGCATAATCGTAAGCTCGCTTTCTCCGCAGTCGCACTTTAACTTTATCAAATCCCCGCTGAGCGCGAACACCCCTACGATGCTCATGATATTTTTTCCGCACACCGGACAACGGTAGGCTATAGTCGTTTCTTTTGATTTCAAAATCATACGATCAATCCTCTGTTTCGATAAAAACTGTAGTATACGATTCAAGAGCCGGCGAGACTCCAGTTCCGCCGGGAAGCTCCTTTGAAATATTGTAGCGGCGGGTAGCGTCGTTTTCAACATATATGTCGACAGAATCGCAGTAGTTTGCCTTTATGGGACCTGTTTCGTCCGCCGTGCAGAATGCAAAGAGCGTAAGCTTGCCGCAGTCCTTCGTCTCAACGCCGGTAAATACCAGACGGCGATATTCGTACATATCATGAGAATCTGAAATAAAATCGTAATCGGTATAGTATCTGCCGTTCGCATCCCTCAGCGCAAACACAAACAACTCGCCGTCACTGGGCTCAATCAAGCCGTATTTGGTCTTTATTGCCTTTGTGTTGTAACGGAGAGAAAACTGAAACTGTCCTATTGCCGGAACATATCGCGGACTGAGCGCAGTAAATATATCGTCAACTTTATATGTGTTGTAGTCTCGCAGCTCAAGCACCTCGAATTCTTCAGGCGCCGCTGTATAAGCGCCAAGAGCCTCTTCATTCCAGACAAACCGCTTCGACGCCTTTGTTTCTGTCATCTGGCATGAACGGTAAAACATTAATCCGACCATTAACACCACAATGGCAAGAATCATACCCTTTAATATTTCCTTAATAATCCGCCCCGCTCCGGGCTTTTTTCCGCTATATTCAAGCCTATCCACTTATTTCGGCCCCTTTCGACAATACGCCTATTTTATAATATTATGATTATAACACAAAATGCTTCATTATTCAAGGCAATAACAGAATATTTAATAATATGTACTTGAAATTTAACTTGTTGTTATGATAAAATGATTTCTAATAAAAAAGCCCACACTCACTAAAAGAATAACCTGTAAAGAAGGAACCAAAAATGGATTATAGAATTTCAGACCGGATGAAGGACATGAAACCATCTGCAATACGCGAGATTTTTAAAAGTCTCGGAACTCCCGGAGCAATATCGTTTGCCGCCGGGAATCCGCCTCCGCTTTCATTTCCGGTCGACGCAATATCAGAAATTTCAGCCGATATTTTAAAAAACAACTCCACCGCCGCGCTTCAATACAGTATTACCGAAGGCTATATGCCGCTGAGAGAAACGGTGTCGGAGCGCCTGGATAAAAAATTCGGCATAGGCGGAAGCAAAAACACAACAATAATAACATCCGGCGGCCAGCAGGCTATTGAACTTGCCTGCAAGGCGCTCTGCAACGAGGGAGACGCGGTAATCTGCGAAGAGCCGTCGTTTATCGGAGCGCTGAACGCGTTCCGTTCGCTCGGCGCAGTACCGGTCGGCGTTCCGCTTGAAAACGACGGAATTGATATCGCCGCGCTTGAAAGCACCCTGCGCAATACGCCGAACGCCAGACTCATTTATATTATTCCGACATTCCAAAACCCGGCGGGAATAACAACCTCCGCCAAAAAGCGCCGCGCTGTATATGAGCTTGCGCGCAAATACAACGTCATGATCCTTGAAGACAATCCCTACGGTGAGCTTCGTTTTGCGGGAGAGGATATACCGACAATAAAAAGCATCGACGAGGACAACCGCGTTATATACTGCGGCTCGTTCTCGAAGGTTCTGTCTGCCGGCATACGTGTCGGATTTGCCTGCGGTCCGGACGAAGTTATTTCGAAAATGATTGTTGCAAAGCAGGTTGAGGACGT
>JAQXSY010000100.1 GCA_029219205.1 Bacillota bacterium
GTATACAATTGATCCTTGCCGGTGCGACAGCAATTGCTCAAGAAATCCACTCTTACAGATTATATTCGTTTATCGCCAAAAAGTCAAGCTTTTTTTCTTTTTTCCGTTTTTTTCTACGTTTCGGACAAAAAATAAATCCGAGCGGCTTCCATATTGTTTGCATGAACAAAATGTTTCCAAAATATTGCTTTTTGATGTTTTCGGATTTTTTGTCCGTTTCCGACTGTTTTTATTATTGTTTTTATTTAAGAATATAAAAGCAGCAGCATAAAAAACTTTTAATAAAAAAAGAAGATTTTTAACGAATTATCATTTAAATGAATTTTCAAAAACATAAAACTGCAAACAAAAAATTTACAAATAATAATTTTTTGTTTATTTTATCAGTTTATTGTGATAAAATGTTATTGACATAAGATAGCAAATGTGTTATTATGTATTAAACTTTTAACAAATAGTGAGGAGAAAAATTATGTCAATTCAAAAAACAAGAATTATCGCAAAGATTTTGGCAGTAGTCATGATTGCAGTCTGCCTCGCTGTTTCCTTCACCGGATGTGGCAAAAATAATACAGACACAATCAAAATCGGTTTTATCGGTCCGCTGACCGGCGACGTGGCAGTATACGGCATTTCTGCCCGCAACGGAGCTAAGATGTACATAAGCGAGCTTAACGCCGCAGGCGGAATAAACGGCAAACAGATTGAGTTTATAGAGCTTGACGACAAGGGCGACCCCACTGAAGCAATCAATGCATACAACCGTCTCGTCGACAACGACGAAGTTGTTGCGATTATCGGTGCAGTAACCAGCGACCCGACAAAAACTGTTGCTCAGGCTTCTCAGGCAGACGGAATTCCGATTATAACTCCTACCGCAACTCATCCTGACATTACGTTAAATTATGGCAAGAACATTTTCCGTTCCTGCTTCCTCGATCCCTTCCAGGGTTCGACAATGGCAAAGTTTGTATATGACAAACTTAGTGCAAAAACCGCAGCAATAATTTACCAGACAACCGACTCCTATTCAACCGGTCTTATGCAGTCTTTCACTGAGACCGCTCAGGAGGTTGGTCTTACAATCGTTGCAACCGAAGGTTATTCAAAGGGCGACGTTGACTTCAAGTCTCAGCTTACCAACATAAAGGAAACGAATCCCGACGTACTCTTTGTTCCCGATTATTACAATAATGTTTATCTTATAGCTTCCCAGGCAAAAGAGATCGGTCTCGAGGCAACTCTGATCGGCGTTGACGGAACAGACGGCGTACTTCAACTCGACGGCGCCGATTATACTGTATTTAACGGTATGTATTTTGCAAATCATTACTCAACCGAAGACGAATCCGAACTCGTTCAGAATTTCCTTAAAGGCTATGAGAAGGAATACGGAACAACTCCCAACGCATTCGCAACGCTCGGATATGACGCAGCGATGATCCTCTGCGCTGCAATCGACACTGTAAACAAAGCAGGAACGGAGATCACGAACAGCGCAGAATGCTGGGCTGAAATAATCGAAGCTCTTAAAGCTACTGATCTTGAATGCGTAACCGGTCACATAACGTACGATGAAAATAATGACCCGATAAAGAGCTGCGCTATCATCACCGTAAAAGCTGAAAAAGATGCCGACGGAAACATTTCGGCAAAATACGAGCTTTTCGGAAAATATTAATCTGACGCTTCCGGTATCCCGTAAGCTTTCGGCAGAATGGGGGGCAAGGCCTCCCATTCTGCTTAAATATTTCATTTTATCACTGCCGCTGCTAAGCCGGCGGAACGGAGACAGTCATGACACTTCTTTATCAAATCATAAACGGTATTCAGATCGGCGCGATTTATGCGCTCGTCGCCCTGGGATACAGTATGGTCTACGGTATAGTTAAGCTGATTAATTTTGCCCACGGCGATATCATCATGGTAGGTTCGTACTGTATTTGGTACGCGATATCACACATGAACATGCCGATCTGGCTCGCAATAATTTTCACGATCGTCTTCTGTGCCATGATCGGAATGCTTATCGAAAAGGTCGCATACCGTCCGCTTCGCGGCGCAGCAAGGATTTCGCTTCTGATAACCGCCATCGGCGTAAGCCTGTTTCTGCAGAACCTGATGCAGCTTGTTTTCCAAGCGGATCCCAGAATGTTCACAAATATTTTCCCGGGAAATATTTATATCGGATCGTTAAAATTCAGCGTTAGCGCTGTCGTAACAATTGTCGTTTCAGTAATACTTATGATCGCACTTTGGATTCTTGTTAATAAAACAAAAATCGGAACCGCCATGCGCGCCGTATCGGAAGACACAGACACCGCCAAGCTCCTCGGAATCAACGTTGATAATACAATCAGCTTCACGTTTATGCTGGGTTCTGCGCTTGCGGGAGCAGCTGCAATTCTCTACTGCTGCTCGTACACAAAAATCGAACCTACAATGGGCTCCATGCTTGGTCTGAAGGCTTTTATAGCGGCTGTTCTCGGCGGAATCGGATCCGTTCCGGGCGCAGTTGTCGGCGGTTTCTTTATCGGCGTTGCCGAAAGCCTCACAAAAGGATATATCAGTTCAACCATGTCGGACGCTGTCGTTTTCGGAATCCTTATCCTTGTTCTGCTGTTGAAGCCGGCCGGTCTGTTCGGTAAAAATCTCCGTGAGAAAGTGTGAGTTGCTGAAATGAAAAAGTCATTCTTTGATAAAACCCCGGTCAAGTATCTGATAAATATCATTGCAATTGCAGCATTATTCGCAATAATAATGTGTCTCGTTAACTTCAAGGTACTTAACCGCTATCAGGCAAATCAGCTTATTCCGGTAGGATTCAACATTATTCTTGCCGTCAGCCTGAACCTGACCGCCGGATTTCTTGGTCAGCTTCCGCTCGGACATGCGGGATTTATGTCCATCGGCGCTTATACGTCTGCATTTTTTACGCTTTCGACAGGCGTTGACAACATTTTCGGATTCATTCTGTCGCTTCTGGTTGGAGGATGCGTCGCTGCAATTTTCGGAGTTCTTATCGGTCTTCCGGTACTTCGTCTCAGCGGCGACTATCTCGCAATAATTACTCTCGGATTCGGCGAGATCATACGCGTTATTATAACAAACCTTAATTTTTTAGGCGGAGCGCATGGTCTCGGCGGCATTCCGAAGCTTACAACAATTCCGATTACCTTCTTCTGCGTTGTCATATCCGTATTCCTTATGTATACATTTATAAAATCGCGTCACGGCAGAGCGGTTATCGCAATACGCGAAGACTCAATCGCAGCAGAAGCAAGCGGTATTCCAACAACATATTATAAAACATTCACTTTCGCGTTCTCAGCTTTTTTTGCAGGTATTGCAGGCGGACTTTATGCGCACTATATAGGTGTGCTGAACCCGTCCAATTTCGGATTCATGAAATCCGTCGAGTATCTTATTATGGTCGTTTTGGGCGGTCTCGGTTCTATGATAGGTTCTGTCGTCGCAGCATCCGGACTTACTCTGATTCCCGAGCTTCTGCGCGGGCTTGACGATTACAGACTCGTAATTTACTCGCTGCTTCTTGTCGTAGTCATGATTTTCAAGCCGTCCGGACTGTTCGGAAGATACGATTTCTCTCTGAACGGACTGCTTGCAAAAATCTTCAGACGCAAAAAAGCGGACGATTCAAAGAAAAGCGAGGTGAAAGAATAATGTCTTCTCCCATTCTTGACGTTAACAACCTGGGAATAAATTTCGGCGGACTTCAGGCGCTCGACGCCTTTAATGTTCAGATAGGCGACCGTGAGATCGTCGGACTGATCGGACCGAACGGCGCAGGAAAAACCACTGTCTTTAACCTTTTGACAAATGTTTACGCTCCTACAAACGGCTCGATTAAGCTCGGCGGTCGAAGCACCGTCGGAAAATCGACACACAATGTAACAAAGGTCGGAATTGCGCGCACTTTCCAGAACATACGTCTCTTTAAGGATATGTCTGTCATAGACAACGTCAAGGTTGCGCTTCACAATTCGGCAAACTACACAGCGCTTGAATCCATTCTCCGTCTGCCGCGATACTGGAAACAGGAAAAAATCATTAACGAACGCGCAATGGAGCTGCTTGACGTACTTTACCTCGGCGAATTTGCCGACCACAAAGCCGGCTCGCTCCCTTACGGCGCTCAGCGCAGACTGGAAATCGTACGTGCTATTGCAACAAATCCGAAAGTTCTCCTGCTCGATGAACCTGCGGCCGGCATGAATCCCTCCGAAACACATGAGCTTATGAATAACATCCGGATTATCCGTGACAAATTCGGTATATCGATTTTCCTGATTGAGCATGATATGAGTCTTGTCATGGGCATATGCGAACGCATACTCGTGCTGAATTACGGACTGATAATCGCATCAGGCACACCGGAAGAAATAAAGTCCAATCCCAGCGTAATCGAAGCCTATCTCGGGCAGCAGCGCGACTGACGCATTATAAATCCGATATTGAAAGGCAGACATCAAAAATGCTTAAAGTTGAAAATATAAACTGCTATTACGGCGCAATTCACGCTGTCAAGGACGTTTCATTTGAGGTAAAATCCGGAGAAATAATCACTCTGATCGGAGCGAACGGCGCAGGAAAGAGCACAATACTCAAAACAATCAGCGGAATGATGCGTTCCAAGACCGGAAGCATCACTTTTGAAGGGAACAACATCTCCTCCAAACCCGAACATAAGCTGATTCGCGAAGGTCTCTCTCATGTACCCGAAGGCAGACGAATATTTCTTCAGCTGACCGTTGAAGAAAATCTTGCCATGGGAGCATATACAAAACCGCGCTCATCAATAAGCGGCAATATCGCCCGTGTATACGATATTTTTCCCCGTTTGAAAGAGCGTCGCCGTCAGATAGCCGGCACCCTGTCGGGCGGCGAGCAGCAGATGCTTGCGATAGGCAGAGCAATAATGGCCGAGCCAAAACTGATTATGATGGACGAGCCGTCAATGGGTCTGGCTCCGCTGCTCGTAAACCAGATATTCGAAATCATTATTGAGCTGAATAAGCAAGGAACAACAATTCTTTTGGTTGAACAAAACGCGCGTATGGCTCTGAAGATCGCTTCACGCGCATATGTACTCGAAACCGGCCGTATAGTGCTGTCCGGCAGCTCGGGCGCTCTTCTTTCGGACGATTCCGTTAAAAGAGCGTACCTCGGAGGCTGATTTTGAACAAAATTCAAAGCAAATCCCTGCAGTCTGAGTTTCTTCTCGGATTGCGGGACGCTCTTCCGGTTTGTTTCGGATATTTATCTGTATCTTTTGCTTTCGGAATGATCTCGGTTGCCGGAGGACTCAACCCTTTTATTCCGATTCTGATTTCGGCAACAAGCTTCACAGGCACCGGACAGTTCATCGGCGTTGATATGATGCTTTCCGCAGCCTCATTTTTGCAATTTGTTGTCACTCTTCTGATAATAAATGCACGCTATATTCTTATGTCGCTGTCTCTCGGTCAGCGTCTCCCCGAAAACATAACTCTCTCACAGCGCTTTTTAATTGCATTCGGAAATACTGACGAAATTTTTGCCATTGCTATGTCAAGACGAACTCCGATTTCTTTTAAGTATTTTATGGGAATGGTTTTATGCGCCTGGTGCGGATGGACAGGCGGAACCGCTCTCGGAGGCCTGCTCGGTTCCGTTATACCGCAGGCGATTCTTTCGGCCATGGGAATCGCGCTGTACGCAATGTTTCTTGCAATAATCATTCCGCCGGCAAAAAAAGAGCGCTCCGTTCTTTTTGTCATAGCCTCCGGCGCGATATTGAGTTGTCTTATGCACTTTGTTCCTCTGTTGTCTTCGCTCGATGACGGTTGGATAATAATTATTTCCGGCATTGCCGCTTCGGCTGCAGGAGCCCTGCTCTTCCCGGTCTGCATTGAAAATAAAAACGGACCGTTTCCTATGGATCAGGACGGTTCAGGCGCAACCCGAGAAGAAAGGAATACTTCTGATATTCAGAAGTTAAAAAACTGAAATGGATATCAATTACGGAAGAATTATTCTCTTTGCAGTTACTCTCGCGCTTCTTACATATTTAACCCGCATGGTCACGCTTGTTCTGTTCAGAAAAAAGATACGCAACCGTTTTATCATGTCTTTTTTGACCTACGTTCCGTACGGCATCCTGTCGGCTATGATATTCCCGAATATTATATACTCCACCGACTCGCTTATTCCGTCAATCGCCGGAGGACTGACTGCTTTTCTCCTGTCATCTTTTGAAATGAATTTGATGGTGGTTTCGGCAGGCGCAGTTCTCGCGGTATTTATTGCACAGCTGATTATATAACTTTTTCTGTCCCGGCTCGGCCGGGATTTTATTTTGCTTTATTTACAAAATCCCTTGAACTATTTCGAATTACGTGCTATAATGTCCTGAATAATTAATTATTTTTTCCGGATAATAAGTATCCTGTATATTGGGAGGATCGTTTGTAATGAATCATCCGGTTTTCGGTATTATTCTGTCGTTTGCCGTGGGTTTTATGTTTTCGTTAGGAAGCTTTTCCCTATTTCGATTAATCATGAATAAATTTCCGAAGCAGTTTGCATTGGCGTCGTTTATCAGACAGACTCTAAACATCGCGTTTTTTATTGTCGTCTATTTCATTTCACCGCTTCTTCCGTGGAAGCTGTTCCATATTCTTTTGGGAGCCGCGCTGGGAGTGACGCTGACGTCGCTGCTTTTAACATTTTCATACACGGCTCAAACTAAAAAATCAAATTCTCAGAAGGAGTGATAAATCATGGGCCAGGCTTCCGAAGTCGTTATTCCGCTGTTTGGAATCTTCGATATAACCGGAGAAGTCATTGTTATGTGGATAATGATTTTTGTTGTTCTGATTATTTCTTTTGTAATCAGAAGAAACCTGCACGAAAAACCCGGAGTGTTCCAGAATATTGTCGAATACGGAGTCGAATCGCTTGACAATTTCTTTTCCGGAATTCTCGGTCAGGATAAAGCCAGAAGGAATCTGCATTTCCTTGGAGCACTGTTTATTTTTATCATATTTTCAAATTATTCCGGCCTCATTCCGGGCGTCGGCCTGACGCCGTACCTGAAAGCTCCTACCGCTTCCCTTTCCGTTGGACTGGCTCTCGGATTTATCTCATTTGTATACCTTCAGTATCAGGGACTCCGAGTCGGCGTCAAGCACTATTTCAAACGCTTTGTAAGTCCGATCTTTTTTATGCTTCCTCTGCTTGTGCTTGATGAATTTATAAAGCCCGCCTCTCTTGCTCTGCGGCTTTACGGAAATGTTTTCGGAGAAGAAACCGTTACCGAAGAGCTTTATAATATTTTGCCGATCGGCGCACCGGTAATCATGATGATTCTGTCAATGCTTTTTTGTGCGCTTCAGGCAGTTGTGTTCACAATGTTGGTTTCAATCTATCTTGATGAAGCAACAGAACTTGAATAAATGATTATATAAAAATAAGGAGATAATATTTATGAACAATTCAGGACTTATCGCAATCGCTGCCGCTATCGCCATCGCCGTCAGCACAATTTTCCCCGCAATCGCACAGGGACTCACCGCAAAATCCGCAATGGAAAGTATTGCAAGGCAGCCGGATGCGGCAAAGGATATTCGTTCGGCACTCATTATCTCGCTTGCGCTTATGGAAGCGCTTACAATCTATGGTTTGCTTATTGCGTTTATGATCGTTTCTAAGATCTGAGGCGGCAGAATGGAAATACAGCTTTCTCTTATCGTCTGGACGGTAATTTGTTTTGTTTTACTATCTATTATACTGAACAAAATGCTGTTCAAACCGGTTATCAGCGTTATCGACAAACGAAAAAAGCGCATTGAAAACGCAAACGCCAAAGAAACTCTTATTTCTCAGGAAAAGAACCGCTGCGAACAACTTTATGCTGCAAGACTTGACGAAGCCAAAAAGCGCGCCGAATCCGAAAAAGCTCTTGTAGAAGACGCAGCGCGAGGAAGCGCTTCCGCAAAGCTCCGTGAAGAACAGGCGGCGCGCACTGAAGCAATCGCCGAATTCAACAGAAAAACCGAGCTTGAAGAAAGCGAATACCGGGATGCGCTTTTAATAGGCGCCGCAAAACTTGCCACCGATTTTGTCGCTTCGATAACAGCTCAGACGGACAAAAAAAATGCATAATATTTTTTATGTTTTAATTAATTTCTCAATACTTGTGCTTATAGTTTTTCTGTTTGGCAGAAAAACTATCGTTTCAATGTTCAAAAGCAGGCGGGAAAAAATATACGCAGCTCTCGACAAAACCGAAAAAGTCGAGGCAATGCAAATTCCCGAAATTGACGCGGAAAAACTTGATATAAGCGTTGAGACGGACCGAAGCGGACTTATCAGAATTGAGAACGAGACCGAAGAAAAAATAAACGCAATAAGACACGCGACCGAATCCGAATGCTTTGAAATCCGCCGCGACATGATATCCTCCGCAAAAGAATATGCCTCAGTTGCTCTCTGCAATGAAATCAGAACGCTTCTTCAGATCGAACCGTACCGCTCGGAATTTCGTAAAAAAGAGCCTGAAATGGCTGACATGATTCTCAAAAAAATCCGGCTTACGCCCGGAGATATGGCATATTTAAAATATCATGACGTACTTTATGTCACGCTGACCTCTGCATTTGAACTCGATTGCGAAATTGTCAGCAAAATCCGCTCTGCAGCGGAGTCTCTGCTTGATACGGTAAGCGGGAAAGCGTCATTTTGGGTTAAAGTCGATCCTGAGCTTGTCGGAGGCATGAAGCTCCGTATCGGAGATACAATTTACGACTGCACAATAACCGAAGAGCTTTACCAGCTTAAAAACATGCTGAACAAGCAGGAAGCCGTCGGAAACGAAACTCCGGACGATATTATAAACGGTTTTCTTGATTCAATCAACCGTTCTCACCGCGGCGTACATCTCTATGAATATCAGCTCGGACGAGTAATGACAGTGTCCGACGGCATCTGCTGGATGGACGGTCTCGCCGATATAATGTACTGTGAAGTCGTTGAATTTGAATGCGGCGAACGAGGCATGGTGCTCGATATTCAGCACGACCGGATCGGGTGCGTTATATACGGCAGCTACGAACATATAGAAAGCGGCAGCCGTGTCCGCCGCGTCGGACGTATTGCGTCCGTACCGGTCGGAGAAAAGCTTCTCGGACGCGTTGTCAATCCTATCGGCAGAGCGCTTGACGGTAAGGGAAAAATTCGAAGCCACGATTACCGTCCGATTGAATTTCACGCGCCCAGCATTCCCGAACGTTCATCCGTAAACAGGCCGCTTCAAACCGGAATAAAAGCGGTAGATGCGCTTATTCCGATTGGACGAGGTCAACGCGAGCTTATCATCGGCGACAGGCAAACAGGAAAAACCTCGATAATCATCGATACGATAATCAACCAGAAAGACAAAAATGTAATTTGTATTTATGTCGCGATCGGACAGAAGGATTCGTCTGTTGCAGATCTGCGTTCAAAGCTTGAAAAATACGGAGCTATGGAATACACAACGATCGTATGCGCATCGGCTTCGGATTCCGCTTCTCTTCAGTATGTTGCCCCGTTTGCCGCAACGGCTATGGGCGAACATTTTATGTATTCCGGTAAAGATGTTCTTATCATATACGACGACCTGTCCAAACACGCCGTCGCATACCGGGAACTTTCTCTTCTGCTTCACCGTCCGTCCGGACGCGAGGCATACCCCGGCGATATATTTTTCCTTCATTCCCGGCTGCTTGAGCGTTCCGCGCAGCTCTCAGACGAGTTGGGCGGAGGTTCAATGACCGCTTTGCCGGTTATCGAAACGCTTGCAGGCGATATTTCCTCATACATTCCGACAAATGTCATATCCATCACCGACGGACAGATTTTTCTTGATTCGGAACTCTTCAACGAAGGTCAGAGACCTGCTGTAAACGTCGGTCTTTCGGTATCGCGCGTGGGAAGTGCGGCACAGACAAAGCTGATGAAACAGGTGTCGGCGTCGCTGCGTATGAATCTTGCTCAGTACCGAGAGCTTCTCGGATTTGCGCAATTCGGTTCAGACGTAGATTCTCAAACACAAAAAACGCTTGATGAAGGCGCGCGCATGATGGCAGTGCTCCGCCAAGGCAAATATGCTCCTCTTGACGACTGGAAACAGGCGCTTGTTATTTACGCCGTGTCCGCGGGCTTTGCAAATAACATTCCGATAAACGAAATTGAAAGTTTTGAAGCTTTAATTCTCGATGCGTTTGAAAAGGATTACCCTTCTCTTGTAAACGAGCTTAAGAAGGGAACGAAAATGGACGACAGCTTAAAATCCAAACTCAACTCCGCCCTTGCGGCAGTTGCGGGAGACAAATAAAATGGCAAGCTTATATGAACTGAAAAAGCGTATGAGCAGCATAACGACTGCCGGACAGCTTGCCAACGCCATGAAGACCGTTTCCGCAGCAAAATTTTCAGAGACAGGCAGACTGTTGGCGGCTTTTTCAAAATACACGTCCGCATGCTCGGACATTGCGTCATATATCGAAGAAAACGACGGACTTCGCACCGTCCCCGCTCAAGATGCGCCGGACTTGTATGTAATTTTCGGCTCTCCGCGGAGTCTGTGCGGAAATTTCAACTCACTTCTCTTCCCTTATGTCGAAAAAACACTTAATGAATCCGAAGGAACGGCAGAAATCTATTCTGTCGGCAAAACCGTTTCTGCCTGGCTGAAAAACAAAGGCTGCTGTGTGAAGGAATATCCTATCGGAGACGTACCTGATTTCGATTCCTGCTTAAGCCTGATCGATGACGCAGTTAACAATTACCGTTTCGGAAAAATCCGTTCAGTTAACGTAATATATATGAAAATGATTAACGCTATTGTTCAGGAGCCGAATATCAGAAAAATATTACCTGCCGTCCTCCGTGAAAAAAATGATAGCCGTTCCGAGGCGGAAGTTTTGTTTTTCCCAGACAAAACCACAATTTCAGCCTCGTTTTTCGAAAAATCGATCAAAGCATCGATATACGAAGCTATACTTGAATCGGCTGCAAGTCTGCACGCCGCCACACTCAACGCAATGAGAACGGCGTGCGACAACGCCAAAGAATCTTTCCGGGCGCTTGAAATTGAAATCAATCAAAAACGCCAGGCAATAATTACATCCGGCGTTATTGAAACCTCCGCAGATCTATTTAACGAAGGAGATGATTTATAATGGCAACGGGCTCGCTCGGGATGGTAACTCGAATAACCGGTCCGGTCGTTGATATACGCTTTCCGAAACATGAAATTCCAGATATATTCCACGCCGTTACGGTAACAAACGGAGATGAAACGGTTACACTCGAAGTTTTGCAGCATCTCGGGACCGAAGATGTCAGGTGCATTGCAATGCAGCCGACAAACGGCATGTCAAGAGGCCTTACTGCTGTTGACACCGGCGCTCCGATATCGGTACCGGTCGGTAAAAACACGCTTGGCCGTATGATGAACGTGACCGGCGCTCCGATTGACTGCGGCGGAGAAATCGACGCAGAGGCTCACTGGCCGATACATCACGCCGCACCCGATTTTGTTGATATCGTAACATCCGACGAAGTGCTCGAAACAGGCATTAAAGTTATTGACATAATGACTCCGTACGTGCGCAGCGGAAAAATCGGTCTTTTCGGCGGTGCGGGCGTCGGAAAAACGGTTCTGATAATGGAACTGATACGCAACATCGCATTTGAGCACGACGGATATTCCGTGTTTGCAGGAGTCGGAGAGCGTTCGCGCGAAGGAAACGATTTATGGCAGGAAATGAAGCAGTCCGGCGTGCTGTCAAAAACCTCTCTTGTGTTCGGACAAATGAACGAGCCAGCAGGTGCGCGTCTGCGCGTTCCGCTTGTGGGTTTGACATTGGCAGAATATTTTCGAGAATACGCTCACAAGGACGTTTTGCTGTTTATTGACAACATTTTCCGTTTCTCGCAAGCTGGCTCCGAGGTTTCGGCTTTGCTCGGACGTATGCCGTCCGCGGTCGGTTACCAGCCGACGCTTGCGTCTGAAATGGGTAAGCTTCAGGAACGTATTGTGTCAACCGGAAAAGGGTCGATTACATCAATTCAGGCAGTGTATGTCCCTGCCGACGACCTGACAGACCCTGCGCCGGCAACAACGTTCTCACACCTTGACGCCACAACCGTTCTTTCAAGGGATATCGTTGAACTCGGAATATACCCTGCCGTCTCGCCGCTTGAATCAAGCTCGCGCATTCTTTCTCCGGACATAGTCGGAGAACGCCATTACAAAACTGCAAAGGAAATTCAGCATATTCTTCAGCGATACAGGGAGCTGCAGGATATTATTGCAATTTTGGGAATAGATTCTCTTTCAGACGAAGACAGAACGACGGTCAGACGAGCCCGCCGCGTGCAGCGTTTTATGAGTCAGCCGTTTTTTGTCGCGGAGAACTTTACCGGAATAAAAGGTCAATATGTGCCCATTGATAAAACAATATCGGGCTTTGAAGCGATACTTGGCGGAGAATGCGACGAAATTCCCGAAGCATGCTTTATGATGGCGGGAACAATAGACGACGTATACAACAAAAACAAATAAATTCGGGAAGGTATATTTCATGACAGGTAAGCTTACGTTACACATTGTTAGCCCGAACGGAAAAACAAACCGCGAACTGGTTTGCGATTCTGTCAGGCTTTGCATTTGTGACGGTCAGAAAGGTCGAAACGGAGGATCATACGGAATACGTCCGGGTCATACAAAATCTATTTTCGCTCTTGCGCCGGGAAGCATAACGGCATTTTCGGAAGACACCGCCCCTGTTGAAATACCGATAAACGGAGGCTTCGCCTCGGTTGACCGCAATAAAGTCACAATCATATCCGGATAATCAAGTAAAACAAAAGCGCCGAAGTCAAACCGACTCGGCGCTTTCGCGTATTCACTTAATATCGACCGTAACTCTCTTTCCGTCCGCATTTGCGGCGGTTTTCATAAGAGAACGTATTGCCTTTGCATTTTTGCCATGTCTGCCGATGACTTTGCCCATATCAGATTCCGCAACGCTGATTTCGAAAAGAATGTTATCGTCGTTTACGGTTTCAGTTACCGAAATTTCGTCCGGCTTATCGACTATGGCGCGTACCATGTCAACAAGAAGCTGTTTCAGATTCGGCATTTCGATTCACCGCTTCGTTTAGCCGATAATGCTCTGTTTCTTGAGAAGAGCCTTAACGGTCTCGGTCGGCTGTGCGCCGTTTTTAAGCCACTGAGTAGCTTTCTCAGCATTGATATTAACGTCAGCGGGATCTGTCAGAGGGTTATAATAACCGATCTCCTCGATAAATCTTCCGTCGCGCGGCGAACGGGAATCCGCAACAACTATACGGTAAAACGGCGCCTTCTTTGCGCCCATTCTTCTAAGTCTGATTTTAACTGCCATTTTGATTTTCCTCCGAAAAATTTTTAAATATATTTTTATTATTTTTAAATATCTTTTAGAAAGGTATTTTAAATTTTCCTTTTTTCATCATTTTAGACATGTTTCCGCCGGAGAACTGCTTCATAAGGCTTGTCACCTGATCGTATTGCTTAAGGAGCCTGTTTACGTCTTCGACCTTAAGTCCGCAGCCGGCCGCAATTCTTTTTTTACGCGACGCATTGATTACAGAAGGTTTTTCCCGCTCGCCGGGAGTCATTGAAAGAATAATTGCCTCCATGCGGTCAATTTGACGCTCGTCGATTTTGGCATCCTTAAGCGCGCTCTGATTTACGCCGGGCATCATGCTCATTATCTGTTCCATTGAGCCCATTTTACGCATTTGTCTGAACTGATCAAGAAAGTCATCGAGCGTAAACGACTGCTCGCGCACCTTTTTCTCAAGCTCGGCAGCTTTCTTTTCGTCATACGCTTCCTCAGCCTTTTCGATAAGAGAAAGGACGTCGCCCATGCCGAGTATACGCGAAGCCATTCTATCCGGGAAAAACGGCTCAATATTATCGAGCTTTTCGCCGGTGCCGACATATTTTATCGGCTTACCGGTAACATATCTGACCGAAAGAGCTGCTCCGCCTCTGGTGTCTCCGTCAAGCTTTGTCAGCACAACACCGGTTATATCAAGCGCCGCATTGAAGTTCTCGGCGACGTTGACCGCGTCCTGACCTGTCATCGCATCAACCACAAGCAGAATTTCAGTGGGTTCAACCGCCGACTTGATATTCCGAAGTTCGTTCATCATTTCTTCGTCAATGCTGAGTCTTCCCGCGGTATCAATGAACACAACGTCGTTT
>JAQXSY010000101.1 GCA_029219205.1 Bacillota bacterium
GTTTACTGCGGATGGCAAAACGCTTACGACGAAAAAAGCCGTATATGTGAGTTTTCACTTTCTATCTTTGCCAAACACGGAAACGAATACAAACGCTGTAATGAGCATCAGCGTGAACGTTGCTATTCGATGAAAACGCTAGCCTCGGCCCTTGCTTCGGCAGGCCTTGAGCTTTTGTCGGTTTCTTCATCGCTTGAAGGCGAAAATCTGACGCCTGAAACCGAAAGATGGTTTTTTATCTGTAAAAAGCCGGAGCAACACTCCGGTTTAATATAAACAAAATGTAAGAGGAATTATCATGGAAAAAGTAATGCTTTTTGACGGAAAAGACGCTTCCAAATGGCGTCACCGCGACGGCTCCGAATGCAAATGGACCGTCCGTAACGGATGCATGACCGTTAAGCCCGGTACCGGCGATATTTACTGCACCGAGAACTACTCCGATGCAATGCTTCACGTTGAGTTCAGATGCCCCGATATGCCCGAGGCATCCGGACAGGGCAAAGGCAACAGCGGAGTTTATCTCCACGGCTGCTATGAAATACAGGTTCTTGACAGCTACGAGCTTGAGCCGATGATCAACGGCTGCGGATCGCTCTACTGCCTCGCAACAGTACTTTCCAATCCTTCCCGTCCTCCGATGGAATGGCAGACCTACGACATCATCTTCCGTGCGCCTCGTTTTGACGAAGCCGGAAACATAACCGAAAAGGGACGTCTCACACTTCTCTTCAACGGCGAGTGCGTTCATAACAACCTTGAGCTTGAGCGTACAACTCCCGGAGGTCTTTCCGAAACAATCCAGCAGAGCGCTCCTCTGCTTCTCCAGGATCACGGCAATCTTGTAAGCTTCCGCAATATCTGGCTTGTCAGACTCTGATAACTAAGGTGTTTTAGCCTATGAAGGAAATTCTCCTCTGTAAATACGGAGAGCTCATTTTAAAAGGGTTAAACAAGGGCTATTTTGAGAAGTTACTTCGTCGCGAACTTGAAAACAGGCTTAAGAGCGCAGGAAATTTCAAAGTTTCCTGCGCTCAAGGCACAATTTATGTTGAACCGCTTGACGAAAACGCTGATATTGACGAAGCGCTCGCTCTTGCACGCAAGGTTTTCGGCATTGTATCCGTAAGCCGCGCTGCGGAGGTGGAAAAGGATCTTGAATCCATACTTAAGTCGGCAAAAGAGTATATTCCGCCGTTTTTATCGGGATATCGCACCTTTAAAGCCGATGCAAGGCGCAGCGACAAGCGTTTTCCCATGACATCGCCGCAGATTTCGGGCGAAGTCGGCGCGGCGGTTCTTGAAGCTGTGCCGAAAATCAAGGTTGATTTGTATCATCCGGATGTCGTTGTTATGACGGAAATCCGCGAGAATGCAGCATATATTCATGCCGGAGCTTTTAAGGGTGCGGGCGGAATGCCGCTCGGCTCGAACGGAAAAGCTCTTTTGCTTCTTTCGGGAGGAATCGACAGCCCGGTCGCCGGATATATGATGGCAAAGCGCGGAGTTTCGGTTGACGCCCTTCACTTTGAAAGCTATCCGTATACATCCGAACAGGCCAGAGACAAGGTGCTGGAGCTTGCAAGGCTGGTATCGTTTTACAGCGGAAAAATGAACGTAAACGTTATTTCGCTGACTCATATTCAGGAAGCGCTCCGCGACGGCTGCGACGAAGAATATTTCACTCTTCTTCTCAGGCGCTCGATGATGAGGCTTGCCGAAAGAGTGTGCGACCGGATCGGCGCTCAGGCAATAATTACCGGCGAAAGCCTCGGTCAGGTTGCAAGTCAAACCATGGCTGCGCTTAATGTTACCGACGCTGCGGCAAATCGGCCTGTTTTTCGCCCGTGTATCGGTATGGACAAGGAAGAGATAATTTCTGTTGCGCGAGAAATAGGTACGTTTGAGACCTCAATCCTGCCCTATGAAGACTGCTGTACTGTTTTCACGCCGAGACATCCGAAAACACGTCCCGAGCTTGAAAAAGTTCTTTTACAGGAGGCAAAGCTTGACCTTGCCGCGCTTGAAGACGAGGCATTTGACTCGCTTAATACATTTGTCTCTGACGCTTATGCAAGCTAAAGAAACAGAAAAAAATCCGCCGGATGAAGCAAGGCTTCACTTTGGCGGATTATTTTTTTATAGCACAGAAATACAGCGCAGAACCAAACAGATTTCAGATTTCAACCGTTCCCTCAAATGTTATGCTCGTATCGCCGGTCATATAAACGGTACGGTCTTCAAGACAGCGTATATACAGGTCGCCTCCGGGAAGTATGACGCGAATTTTTTCTCCGTATCTGCAATATCCGTTAAGCGCCGCAGCAACCACTGCCGCGCATGCTCCGGTACCGCAGGCAAGCGTTTCACCGCTTCCGCGCTCCCAAACGCGCATTTTTATACTGTGTTCGTCAAGAACCTTGATAAATTCCGTGTTGACACGTTCGGGGAAAATCGGCGAAAATTCAAATTCCGGTCCGATTGACGCAATATCAAGACCGTCAACCTCATCGCAGAACACAACGCAATGCGGATTTCCAAGCGAAACACAGGTTATTCCATACTCTTTTCCGCCAATATTAACGTGGCGGTCGATAACCGCGTCTCCGTCCAGCTGAACAGGTACGGCCGACGGCTTGGTTTCAGCTTTTCCCATATCGACCTCTGCCTTTACGACCATATTATCTTTTGTAATAAGTCTTAGCTTTCTTATGCCTCTTCTTGTTTCTATCGATATTTCCGACTTGCCGATATGTCTGACGTCGTGCAGATACTTTCCGACACATATACTTGCGTTTCCGCTCATAAAGCCTTCGCTTCCGTCCGCATTATACATTCTCATCTTGGCGTCGGCAACTTCTGACGGATAAATCAATACAATTCCGTCTCCGCCTATTCCAAAATGACGCTCGGAAAACTCAACAGAAAGCGATTCGGGCGAATCAACGGATTGGTCAAAACAATCCACGTAAATGAAGTCGTTTCCGCAGCACTGCATTTTAAAGAAATGCAGCCGTTCTTTTTTCTCACGACAGCGATTTATATCGACAAGCTCGGTACTGTATTCGCTGTATTTGCCGAGCAGGCAGTCTGCAAGCGCTCCGGCAGTGTCAAGCGAAGTCATACACGGAATACCGAGCGCGCACGCTTTGCGTCTGATTTTTACGCTGTCGCGCGCCGGAAGTCTGCCGTGTGCTGAAGTTGAAAGAATATACTGAACCTTTCCGCTTTCAAGAAGCGTCATTATATTTCCGTTGGCGGATTCGTGAATTTTGTTAACCACAACCGCTTCCATGCCGGCGGAACGGAGCACTTTTGCGGTTCCTCCGGTTGCGTATAAACTGAATCCGAGCTTGACGAATTTACGGCCGATATCCGCGACTTCATGCTTGTCGCTGTCGCGCACAGTAATGAGTACCCCGCCCTTTTTGTGCATCTTATATCCCGCGGCGACAAGTCCTTTGTACAGCGCCTCCTTCAGGCTTCTTCCCATTCCGAGAACTTCTCCCGTCGATTTCATTTCCGGACCGAGGTGCGTATCAACGTCAATAAGCTTTTCGAATGAGAAAACCGGCACTTTGACCGCAATGTACGGCGGCGCTTTATGCAGTCCGGTTCCGTAACCGAGCGTTTTGAGCTTTTTGCCGAGGCTTACTTCTATTGCAAGGTCAACCATCGGAACTCCCGTAACCTTGCTCAGATAAGGAACGGTTCTGGATGCGCGCGGATTAACCTCAATAACATATATTTTTCCGTTTGCAATTATGTACTGAATATTTACAATTCCGATCGCGTCAAGACCGCGGCAGAGAGCTTTTGTTGTTTCAATAATCCTCTCAGCCATGCTGTCGTCGATATCCGGCGACGGATAGACCGCAATACTGTCACCGGAATGGATTCCGGATCTCTCTATATGCTCCATTATTCCCGGAATCAGAATGTCGTCGCCGTCATATATCGAGTCAACCTCGATTTCTTTTCCCTCGATATATTTGTCGATCATTACGGGATTTTCAATATTCTGACCCATAATGATATTCATATACTCAACAATATCGTCGTCATGGAACGCAATGACCATGTTCTGACCGCCGAGAACGTACGACGGGCGCATAAGCACGGGATAAGTAAGCTTGTGCGCCGCATCGAGAGCCTCTTCTGTATTCATTACAGTATAGCCCTTCGGACGGCTTATTCCAAGCTCCTCAAGCAGCTCGTCAAAGCGCTCGCGATCCTCAGCCATATCGATACTGTCGGCGGAAGTGCCGATTATCGGAATGTCGAGATTTCTGAGGTGTTTTGTCAATTTTATCGAGGTCTGTCCTCCGAACGCAACAACCATTCCGCAAGGCTTTTCGAGCCTTATTATGTGCATAACGTCCTCAAGGCAGAGCGGCTCAAAGTACAGTCTGTCCGCGATATCGAAATCAGTCGATACGGTTTCGGGATTGTTGTTTATTATCACAACCCTGTAACCGAGCTTCTTTAGAGCCATTACGCAATGTACGCTTGCATAGTCGAATTCAATTCCCTGCCCGATTCTTATCGGACCCGAGCCGAAAACAATAACCGTTTTCCCTGCGCTGTCAAGACCCTTAAGCGCTTCATTCTCTCCGCCGGATTCGGCGCTGTTGTATGAAGCGTAGAAATACGGAGTTGCCGCTTCAAATTCTCCGCTGCAGGTATCGACCATCTTGTAAACCGGCTCAAGCCGGCAGGGCAGATTGTTTTGGGATATTCTTCTGATCGCGTCGTCCGGATAGCCGAGCTTTTTCCCCCAATAATACTCTTTTGCGGAAACTGCTCTGCCTCCGATGCTTTTTTCATATTCAGCAAGCTTGCAAAGCTTATACAAAAACCACTTGTCTATATTTGTTACGCTGTGTATCTCGTCAACGTCAACACCCCTGAAAAGGCATTCGTAAATAACAAACAGTCTCTGGTCGGTCGGATCCTTAAGTCTTTCGGCAAGCTCCTCATCAGACAGTTCCGACAAACTTTTCATACGGAGTGTGTCAAGAGATATTTCAGCGCCCCTGACCGCCTTCATAATCGCCGATTCAAAGCTGTCGGAGATTGCCATGACCTCGCCGGTAGCTTTCATCTGCGTTCCGAGAGTGCGCTTCGCATAAACAAATTTGTCAAACGGCCATTTCGGAAACTTGACCGCAACATAGTCTAGCGCAGGCTCAAACGAGGCGTAGGTTGTCTGCGTGACGGCGTTTTTGATTTCGTCAAGATTGTATCCGAGAGCAATTTTTGCGGCAACCTTTGCAATCGGATATCCGGTCGCCTTTGAAGCAAGTGCAGAAGAACGCGAAACTCTTGGGTTAACTTCTATAACGGCATATTCAAAAGAATCGGGATTCAACGCGAACTGACAGTTGCATCCGCCTTCAACGCCGAGCGCCTCCACAATTTTGAGCGCCGCGCTGCGAAGCATCTGATATTCACGATCCGCAAGCGTAACCGCCGGCGCAATTACGATACTGTCGCCTGTATGTATGCCGACCGGATCAAAGTTTTCCATCGAACAAACAGCAACGGAATTGCCCGCATGGTCGCGCATAACTTCAAATTCGATTTCTTTCCAGCCAGCAATACAGCGTTCAACCAGAATCTGAGATATCGGAGACTGCGAAATACCGCCTCCCGCAATTTCGAACAGCTCATCGCGGTTGTTTGCGATTCCTCCTCCGCTTCCTCCCAGCGTGAATGCAGGACGGACAATGACAGGATATCCGATGGTTTCGGCGAATTTCAAGGCATCGTCAACATTTGTGACAACCTCAGACGGAATGCACGGCTGACCGATGGACAGCATAGTTTGCTTGAAAAGAAGTCTGTCCTCTGCTTTGTCAATCGTATCCGGAAACGATCCGAGCAGCTTTACATTATGAGCCTTAAGAAATCCGCTTTTTGCGAGCTGCATGGACAAAGTCAGACCTGTCTGACCGCCAAGACCGGAAAGAATGCTGTCGGGCTTTTCTTTTTCGATAATGCGCTCAAGCGTCGTCAGCGTCAGCGGCTCGATATAAATCTTGTCGGCCATAACCTTGTCCGTCATTATCGTTGCAGGGTTGGAATTTACGAGAACAATCTCTATTCCGTCATCCTTAAGCGCCCTGCAAGCCTGAACGCCGGCATAATCAAATTCGGCAGCCTGCCCGATAATAATCGGACCGGAGCCTATTACCAAAACTTTTTTTATGTCAGGATTGCGCGGCATTTTTCTTCGCCTCCATCATTTTTATGAACTCGTCGAACAAAAAGTCCGTATCAATTGGACCGCCGCACGCTTCGGGATGAAACTGAACGGATAAAATCGGCTGATTTTTATATATCAAGCCTTCATTTGTTCCGTCATTGACATTTATAAACAACGGCTCCGCAATATTTTTGTCAACACTCTCGGGCACCACGGCGTATCCGTGGTTCTGAGACGATATATATACTCTTCCGGACTCAACGTTTCGAACCGGATGGTTTGCACCTCTGTGTCCGTATTTCAGCTTGGCGGTTTTAAAGCCGTTTGCAAGCGCAAGAAGCTGATGCCCGAGGCATATTCCCATTATCGGTATTCCGCTTGAAGAAAGTGCGCGCAGATTTTCGATAACTCCGACGTTGTCCTCCGGGTCGCCGGGACCGTTGGACAAAAACAAACCGTCGGGAGCAATAGACAGTATCTCGTCAGAGGTCGTATCGTACGGCATAATATGAACGCAGCAGCCTCTTTTTACAAGCGAGCGGCAAATGTTTCGCTTCATTCCGAAGTCCATGAGCGCAACTTTATACTTTGCACCCGTTTCCCCCTCTGTGTAAGGGTCTTTCGTCGATACTCTTTCGACCGGACGCACTATTCTGAATCGTTTCAGCGCGCCGATATCGGCTTTATCCGGATCTCCGGTTATTATTCCGTTCATAACGCCGGCTTCCCTGAGCGTTTTTGTCAGGGCGCGTGTGTCTATACCACAGAGACCCACAACGCCTTTTTCTTTGAGATATGAGTCAACATCGCATTTGCAGCGGAAATTTGACGGATGATCGCACCATTCCCTGACAATATACGCTTCCGGTCCTACGCTTCCGCTTTCGGCATCCTCCGGTATAATTCCGTAATTTCCGATAAGCGGGAATGTCTGAACAACCGCCTGACCCGTGTAGCTTCGGTCGGTCAGCGTTTCAAAAAAGCCGGTCATCGCCGTTGTAAACACAATTTCGGCAGTAACTTCACCGTCTGCTCCGAAGCCTTCTCCCTCAAAAACTTTCCCGTTTTCCAAAATAAGATATCTTTTCATCAATCATTCGCTCCTGACGCCTGATTCTCAAAACAGAATTTACTCTGATTATCCGGTACATCCGTAGGATATCCTCCTCCAAAGCAGGCAGTACAGAAGCCGTCGCCCTTTCCTGAAAAATCCACATCATTGAGACTTAAATAACCGAGGCTGTCAACTCCGATAATTTTTGCAATCTCATCAACTGAACGGTGGCACGCAATCAGATTTTCGCATGAATCTATATCCGTTCCGTAATAACACGGATGTGTGAACGGAGGGGCAGAAACCCTCATGTGCACCTCAACCGCTCCTGCCTCCCTAAGCAGTCTGACAATAATCGCGCTGGTTGTTCCGCGTACTATTGAATCGTCAACCATTACGACGCGCTTGCCCTTGACTGTGCTTTCAATCGGATTGAGCTTAATTCTGACCTTGCTTTCACGATCCGGCTGACCGGGAAGTATAAATGTTCTTCCAATGTACTTATTTTTAACAAAACCGATACCGTACGGAATTTTTGACTGCATTGAATAACCAAGCGCGGCGTCTATACCGGAATCAGGCACGCCAATAACCACATCGGCTTCGACAGGATGCTCTTTTGCAAGAGCCATTCCCGACGAAATTCTCGCATTATGCACCGAAACGCCGTCGATAACCGAATCCGGGCGGGCAAAATAGATGTATTCAAAAACACACATTGTTTTTTTGCACGCGCCGCAGTGATCCGTTATCGAGGTCACTCCTTTTTTGGAAAAAGCAACAATCTCTCCCGGACAAATATCGCGAATAAATGTCGCCCCGACAGCCTGAAGCGCGCAGCTTTCCGATGCGACACAATAGCACCCGTCTTTTGTGATACCGTAGCAAAGCGGACGAAATCCGTTCGGATCTCTGACGGCGATAAGTTCGTCCTTCGTCATTACCGCAAGCGAATAAGCGCCTTTTATAATGTCCATTGCCGAATTAATAGCTTCCGGCGCCGAACTGTGCTTCAATCGCTCTCCTGTGATCACGTACGCTATCGTTTCCGTGTCGCTCGTTGAATGAAATATCGCTCCGTCAAGCTCCAGCTTTTCTCTCAGCGCTTCGGAATTCGTCAAATTTCCGTTATGCGCGAGCGCGAGCGACTCCTTCATATGATATACCTCGACAGGCTGACAGTTTGCCCGGCTTGACGCTCCCGTCGTTCCGTACCGGACATGACCTACCGCAATATTTCCAGAACCGAGCGCATCAAGGCGCCCCGGAGAAAAAACATCGCTTATTAGTCCAAGATCTTTATGCGATTTGAAACTGCCGTTATCACTCACAACAATTCCGCAGCTTTCCTGACCCCTGTGCTGCAAAGCATAAAGGCCAAGATAAACCATCCCGGCAACATCTGCCGCGTTTCGGCTGTAAACTCCAAAAACACCGCATTCCTCATGAATTTCGCCGCTCATCGGTATCCCTTTCCTCGGCACCAACCGCAGATTTTACGCTCACAGTGCGTTTTTACTCGTCAAAAACCCGTCTGTAAACTTCTCTATATGCGTCTTCAACTCCGCCGAGATCACGGCGGAATCTGTCTTTGTCAAGTTTTTCGTTTGTTTTGATATCCCAGAAGCGGCAGGTATCCGGCGAAATTTCGTCAGCAAGAATAATATTGCCGCTCGGAGTCTTTCCGAATTCAATTTTGAAATCTATAAGGTCTATTCCGATATCCTTGAAAAACGAGATAAGAAATTCGTTTATTTTAAGTGCGTAATTCTTAATTACCGACAGTTCTTC
>JAQXSY010000102.1 GCA_029219205.1 Bacillota bacterium
TCATGATAATATTTTGGAAAAGTAAGCGAAAGTCAACGTTTCCTTTTCCGACCGCGGCGTCTACTGCGTTTCCGGTCAGTACGGGAATGCCTAGAGTGAGTGCTACGGCGCACAGCGTGCATAAAAACGACAATGCGAGAAACGGCGTGTATTTTTTAAGATAAACCGCCAGACGGCGTACAGTTTCAGTCATTGTTTGCGCCTCCGTTTTCCTCTGTCTGCGACGAATAAATGCTGCGGTAGATTTCGCAGCCGGAAATTAATTCGTCATGAGTTCCGCAGCCTGCAATCTGACCGTCGTCCATAACGTATATCCGGTCGCAGTTTCTGAGAGATGTTACGCGCTGGGACGCAATTATCATCAGGGAGCCGTTCTTTCTGCATTTTTCGGCAAGCGCGAGACGTACGTTCTTTTCGGTTAAGCTGTCAAGGCCGGTGAAGCTGTCGTCGAGGATAAGTATCCGGGGTTCGGCGGCAAGCGCTCGGGCAATCGTGAGACGCCGTTTCTGTCCGCCGGACAGATTTTTTCCTCCTTGCTCAATTACATAATCAAGTCCGCCCTTTTGGATTACGAAATCGTATGCCGACGAAGCCTTAAGACAGTCGTAAAGCAGATTGTCATCGGCGTCCTGACGTGCAAGCTTCAGATTGCCGCGCACCGTGCCGGAAAGAAGAGCCGGTTTTTGCGGAACAAGCGAAACACGTCTGCGCAGCTCCGTTATATCACCGCTGCGTATGTCTGTCCCGTCGATAAAGACGCTTCCCTCGGTTACGTCATAGAAACGCGGTATCAGCGAAAGCAGAGTCGACTTGCCGGAACCGGTTACTCCGATAAATCCGATTATTTCGCCGCGGTCCGCGCTGAAGCTGACATTATGAAGCGCCGCGGCTCCGGAAGGATATGAAAAAGATACGTTTTCAAATGAAAGAAGAGGATGCTCTTTTGAATCGCCGAATGTTCCGCCGTTGTTTTTTACGGAGCTTTCTGCGGCAAGAACCTCGCAAACTCTTGATGCGGACGCTCCGGCTGCGGTAAAGATCGTAACAAGATCGGAGGCAACGACAAGAGCGACAGAAATCTGGCTCATATAGCTGATTAACGCCATAAGTTCGCCCTGAGAAAGAGAACCGGCATATACGTCTGCTCCGCCGAAATGCAAAATGGCGGCAATGCCTAAATTTACAACTATATAAGTAAGCGGATTGAGCAGGGCGGAGAGTCTTGTAGCGCGTTCGCTTGCCTCGGAGAGCAGATCGTTTTCATCAGAAAACCGTTTTGATACGCTTTCGTTTGCCGAAAAGGCTCGGATGACGCGTGTTCCGTCAAGGCTTTCGCCGGAAATCCGTACGAGGCTGTCGGTCCTTCTCCTCGCTTCTTTAAGATAAGGCACACTTTTTACGATAACGAACCTTGCGATAATTGCGATGAACGGTACAGACGCTGTGATTATAAGCGCGGCTTTTGCATTTACAATAAATGACATTATGACGGCGCCGATAATCAGAAACGGCACTCTGACCGCAAGTCTTATGAGCATGGCGACGCCTTTCTGAAGCTTGTCAACGTCGTTCGTTATTCTGGACAGGAGAGTGGACGAACCGAATCGGTCAAGCTCGGCATCGGAAAAAGTGCCGACCTTTGCAAAAAGTCCGTTGCGCAGCTCAGTACCGAAGCCCTGCGACGCAACAGATGCGAAATACTGGCAGACGAGCGTTGAGCAAAAGCCGGTTACGCTCAATATTACGATGAGTAGGCCTTTTTGAATAATAATATTTTTGTTGCCCAAAGCAACGCCGTCGTCTATGACCGAGGCCATGACAAGCGGAATAAGCAGTTCAAAAATTGCTTCAATAAGCTTGAAGGCCGGACCGAGGAAAACCTGAACACGGTATTTTTTCAGAAATGGCAGAAGTCTTGACAAAGCAGATGATTCCTTTCGCTGCAATTAGAAGTAAGGCTGCAATTATAGTAAAGTTATTTAACAATTTCCCGCGCGAATTCGCAGAGCTTTACGGTTGAATCCGGTTTTTTCAGTAGCTTTGCCGAACGACGCATATTTTCGAGTCTGTCCTTGTTTGAAAAAAGTTCAAACAACGCTTCGTCCAGAGGAAATGTATCGGTGACGCTGATTGCGACGCCGTTATTGAGCAGAAATTCGGTGTTTCTGTCCTCCTGCCCGGGAATCGGATCTATAATTATCATCGGCAGCTCTTTTGCAAGCGCTTCAGAGGTTGAAAGTCCGCCCGGTTTTGTAATTATACAATCGGAAGCGCTCATGATAACTTCAATGTTGTTGGCAAATCCGAGACAAAGAATCGGCTTCTGATGTGTCATCGCGTCTATTCTGGCTTTGGCTTTTGCGTTTGAACCGCATACCGCGACAATCTGGAAATCGTATGGCACGCTCTCAAGCAGTGAAATGGTTTCGGCGATATTTCCGTAACCCATGCTTCCGCTCATGAGCATGACGGTAATCTTGTCCGGGTCTATGCCGAGCATACGGCGGGCGTCGTCCTTTGGAATATCGGGTATGAATTTCGGATTTATGGGTATTCCTATCGGAAGAACCTGGCTGTCGGAAAATCCTTTTTTGCGCGCCTGGAGCAAAAGCATTTCGTTTGCCGTGACAATATAATCAAAATGAATGCTTTCCTCCCAATACGGATGAAACGCAAAGTCTGTCAGGATTCCGATTGTTTTTGCGCTTATTTCACCCTTTTGTTTAAGAATGTCGACTATCATACAAGCAAAAATATGAGTGCATATGATAACGTCCGGGGAGTAGCTGTCGATAAAGCGTTTGATTTTCGGAGTCAGAAGAGAGTTTATTGTTCGCGTCGCGGACTTGTCGTCGCCTGTCTTGCGCCTTTTTTCGAGGTGTCTGTATGTCCTTGCATAGGCGCCGCGCGCAGTTTCAACAGAAAGCAGATATCCGTTTGCAACTGTTTTTCCGAGCAATTTGTTAAGGTAAGAATAAGTATCAAGCATTTTAGCCTCGACGCCGATGCTTTCAAAATAATCGCATATCGCTTTGGCTGTCGAATTATGTCCCTGTCCGGCGGTTATCGATAAAACAAGCGCTTTCATAGATAAATATTTCATTCCTTTCGTGAAGCAAAAAGTAATAAATATGTGTGATTTATGTGTGATTGTTCGAAAGAATTGCATACGATAGTATTTTACATTTTTTCTGCGTAAAAATCAATGAAAATATTATGAATATTGCTTGACAAATAAAATTAATAATGATATAATTAATTTACCTCTACGGAGAGGCTTTTTTTGTGTTGCATAAAAGCTGCGTTTTTCTTCGTCGGAGGGAGATAATTAATCAGGCATACCGGTGCAGAAATGTTTAACGTATGTCAAAAATATCGGGAGGAATATTATGAGAGTCAGAATCACCCTCGCTTGCAGCGAATGCAAGCAGCGCAATTACGACACAATGAAAAACAAGAAAAACGATCCTGATCGTCTTGAAATGAACAAGTATTGCCGCTTCTGCCGCAAGCACACACTTCATAAGGAATCCAAGTAAGGAGAACCGCTTATGGCAAGCAACGAAAAAGAAATTGTAAAAGAGCCGGAAGAAAAGGCAGCTGTCAAGAAGGACGAGAAAAAAGTCGAAAAGAAGAAAAAGGTTTCGATTTTCAAAAGGATCGCACAGTTTTTCCGCGAGCTCAAAGCGGAGATGAAAAAGATCGTATGGTTCGGCCGTAAGCAGACGATTAACAGCACTATCCTTGTTATTGTCTCTATCGTCGTTTCCAGTCTTGTGATCAGTATGCTTGACTACGGTTTTTCCAACGCCCTGATGTTCCTGGGCAGAATTATCTGATCGCCATGAGTGATATAAACGAGATCAGTTCCGAGATGAATTGGTACGTTGCTCATACTTATTCGGGGTACGAGAACAAAGTTAAAGCTAACCTCGAAAAGATCATTGAGAACCGCGGCCTTCAGTCGGTAATTCAGGATATTCGAATTCCTGTTGAAACCGTCAAAGAAAAGGACGGGACCGTCGACGCAGACGGAAACGAGGTCGAAAAGGAAGTTGAAAGCAAAATTTTCCCCTCGTATGTTCTTATTAAAATGATTATGAGCGATGAAACATGGCATATTGTCCGTAATATTCGGGGAGTCACGGGATTTGTCGGTCCCGGGTCCAAACCGGTTCCGCTGACAGAGGAAGAGGTCGCTGCTATCGGAGTTGAAACGCATCTTGCCGAACTCGAATACGAGGTCGGAGACAGTGTTGAGATCACCGGAGGCGCTCTGAAAGGGTTTGTCGGTACGGTTGAAGAAATTTCAAAAGACAGAAAAAAATCAACGGTACTCGTTTCAATGTTCGGTCGCGAAACGCCGGTCGAAATCGATTCGGATACTGCAAAACGCATCTGAGTTTTTACGATGCATAGTGGGAGGGAGAAAATTTTTTTTGAATCTCCCGTAAATAAACCACATTTGGAGGTAAATTAAAATGGCAAAGAAAATCGCCGGAGTTGTCAAGCTTCAGCTCGACGCCGGAAAAGCAACAGCACAGCCGCCTGTAGGTCCCGCGCTTGGCTCTTACGGTATTAACATTCAGGCTTTCTGCAAAGAATTCAATGAGCGCACAAAAGCCAATATGGGACTTGTTATCCCCGCGGTCATCACAATATACGCAGACCGTTCTTTCACATTTATTCTTAAAACGCCGCCTGCTGCTGTTCTTATAAAAAAGGCATGCAACCTTACTACTGCGTCGGCTGTTCCGAACAAAACAAAGGTCGCAACCATAACAAAGGAACAGATCAAGCAGATCGCTGAAACCAAAATGGCTGACCTCAACGCAGCTTCGCTTGAGACTGCTATGAGCATGATCGCGGGCACAGCTCGCAGCATGGGCGTAGTTGTTGAAGAATAAGGAGGTTGCGTGAAATGAAAATGGGTAAGAAATATCAGGATTCAGTTAAACTTATCGATAAAACAAAGCTTTATGATCCCGCTGACGCGCTTAGCCTTGTTTGCCAGACGGCAAAGGCTAAGTTCGACGAGACAGTCGAGATTCATGTCAGACTCGGTGTCGACAGCCGCCACGCCGATCAGCAGGTCAGAGGCG
>JAQXSY010000103.1 GCA_029219205.1 Bacillota bacterium
TCGGACGTTTTTAAATCGCTTGCAATGTTACTATACAATACACACGAAAAGGAGAAATTCAATAAATGATAAAAATTTTCAGGAATTTCAATAAGAAAGAATGGGGGCTGCTTGCTTTGGCAATCGTTTTCATCGTGCTTTCGGTATGGATGGAAATGACGATGCCTGAGTATATGTCCGAGATTACCGTTCTTGTGCAAACGCCCGGAAGCAAGATGTCCGAAATATTGACGGCGGGTTTGAAGATGCTTTTGTTTGCGCTCGGAAGTCTTCTTGCGACCGTAGTGACCTCGGTTTGTGCGTCCGGCCTTGCCGCAGGACTCGGCGCAACGCTGCGCGGACGGATGTTCCATAAGGTGCAGGAGTTCTCGATGGAGGAAATCGGACGTTTTTCCACGGCGAGCCTTATTACACGTTCGACCAATGATATCAATCAAATTCAAATGCTTATCATAATGGGCTTGCAGATGCTGATTCGCGCGCCTATTATGGCGGTCTGGGCAATATGCAAAATCGCGGGCAAGTCGTGGCAATGGACACTTTCAACAGGCGCAGCGGTTGTTGTGCTCCTCTTTGTAGTCGGTCTCTGCGTCGCCATCGCAATGCCGAAATTTAAAAAGATGCAAGTACTTACCGATAATCTTAACCGTGTAACGAGAGAAAATCTGACGGGACTGCGTGTTGTCCGCGCATATAACGCAGAGGAATATCAGGAAGATAAGTTTGAAAAGGCAAACAAAGAAATTACGGAAACAAACCTGTTTGCACAGCGTACAATGGCGTTTCTGATGCCGAGCATTCAGCTTGTTATGAACGGACTTTCGTTGTCGATATATTGGATTGGAGCAATCATCATAAATCAAGCAAAGCTTATTGACAAAATCACAATTTTCTCGGATATGATGGTTTTCTCGTCATACGCAATACAGGTTGTTATGTCCTTTATGATGCTTGTAATGATTTTTATGATTATGCCCCGCGCGCTTGTTTCCGCAAAGCGAATAAATGAAGTCCTCGATACTAAGCCGACGATTATCGACGGTACGCTTACCGAAGGAAAGGAAGGAATGGTAGGCGAGGTTGAATTTCAGAATGTGTCGTTTTGCTATCCCGAAGCCGAAGGAAACGTTGTTTCCGATATTTCATTTACCGCAAAACGCGGAGAAACGGTAGCCTTTATAGGTTCAACCGGATGCGGCAAGAGTACGGTTATAAATTTGATTCCGCGTTTTTACGACGCAACCGAGGGTAAAGTGCTTGTGGACGGCGTGGACGTCAGGGACTATTCGCAAAAAGCTCTCCGCAATAAAATCGGCTACGTTTCCCAAAGAGCCATTCTCTTTACAGGCTCTGTCAGCTCCAACGTCGCTTACGGAGATAACGGAAAGGGAGAAATCGACAGAGCGGCAGTTGAGGATGCCGCAGCGACAGCGCAGGCAACCGAGTTTGTTGAAAAAATGGACGAAAAATACGACAGCTACGTAGCTCCGGGCGGCACAAACCTTTCGGGCGGTCAGAAGCAGCGCCTTTCTATTGCCCGTGCTGTTGCGCGGAATCCGGAAATTTTGATTTTTGACGATTCCTTCTCGGCTCTTGACTATAAAACGGATAAAATTCTGCGCAAAACGCTTGATGAAAAATGCAAAAACGCAACACGCCTGATTGTCGCTCAGCGCATCGGCACGATTCGTGATGCGGATAAGATAATCGTACTTGACGAAGGAAAAATTGCGGGAATGGGCAAGCACGACGAACTGATGAAAAATTGCGAGGTTTACCGTCAGATTGCCCTTTCACAGCTTTCAAAGGAGGAGCTTGCGTAATGGAAAATAAAGAATATAAACTCGGAAGCGCAAGTGCGCCGAGACGCGGTCCGGGCGGTCACGGCCCCGGAGGTCCCGGCGGCGAAAAAGCCAAGGATTTAATCGGCACGTGGAAAAAATTGCTCGGTTATTGCCGTAAATATATTGCGGTTATCGTAATTGCCTTGTTGTGTGCAGCCATAGGTACGGTACTGACTCTGGTAGGTCCCGATATGCTGTCCGATATGACCGACACAATTACCGGCGGCGTTAAACCGGATACCGAAAAGCTGGCGGTGATTTCGGAAAAAATTTCTGAAAATACAGCATTGAATTTTCAAACCGTTGTCGGCGAGATTACCGCAAATATAACAGGCGGCGGAATCCCGGGCGACATTGAAGTAAACGGCGTTACCATTCCCGTCTCCGATCAGACGCAGACGCTTTCGCTTCTCGAAGGCGCGGATACAAGCGACAAATCCGCTGTGCAGGCGCTTATGAACGGTCTCCCCGAGACGGTGAAGAGCGCGCTTTACACAGATGTTGTTGTTGACGGAGTAACGATAAGCGCAGCAGATCAACTTGCAATGGTTGAGCTTCTTTCCGGGGTAGACGTTGAAAACGAAGCGGGCGCGCTTGAAGCGCTTAACTCCCTGCCGGATTCTGTATACGGCTTGATTGAGTCGTCGATTGATATTGACGCAGTCATGAAAATCGGTATTGCGCTGGTGTTTATGTACGCTTCAAGCTGGCTTCTTACGGCTGTGCAGCATTGGGTTATGTCAACGGTCACTCAGCGCGTATCCAGGAAAATGCGCTCGGATATTTCCAAAAAAATCAACCTCCTGCCCATGTGGTTTTATAATAAGATGAGCACCGGCGACGTTTTGTCCCGTGTTACAAATGACGTAGATACTATCGGGCAATCGCTCAACCAGAGCATAAGTTCGCTTGTCAGCTCAATTATTCTGTTTGTCGGAAGCTTCATTTTGATGCTGATTACAAACGGATGGATGACTCTGACGGCGGTTCTTGCAAGCTCGCTCGGTTTTGTGCTTATGTTTACCATCATGGGAAAGAGCCAGAAGTACTTTGCCCGTCAGCAGAAGAACCTCGGTAATCTTAACGGTCACATTGAAGAAATATATGCAGGTCACACGGTTGTTAAAGCATACAACGGAGAAGAAGCCGCAGGGAAGACCTTTGATGAACTGAACGCCAAACTTCGGGAGAGCGGATTCAGGGCAAACTGTCTTGCCGGTCTTATGCAGCCGATAATGTCCTTCATAGGAAATCTCGGATATGTTGCAGTCTGCGTTGTGGGCGGTGCAATGGCGCTGAACGGAAAAATCGGCTTTGGCGTTATCGTTGCGTTTATGATGTATGTGCGCTTCTTCACACAGCCTTTGTCGCAGATCGCACAGGCTTTCCAATCTCTCCAGTCAGCCGCAGCTGCCGGAGAGCGCGTATTTGAGTTCCTTGAGGCAAAAGAAATGGAAGATGAATCCGCAAAGACGAAAAAGCTCGAAATGGTTAGCGGAACGGTTGAGTTCGACCATGTTAAGTTCGGCTATGAGGATTCCGACAAGACGATTATTCATGATTTTTCGGCTGTCGCAAAACCGGGTCAGAAGATTGCGATCGTCGGTCCGACCGGTGCGGGCAAGACCACGATGGTCAATCTGCTGATGCGATTCAACGAAATTCAGGGCGGCGAGATTCGCATAGACGGCGTCTCGACAAAGGAAATGTCACGCGAGGAGGTTCACGACAAATGCTGTATGGTACTTCAGGATACGTGGCTGTTTGAAGGCACGGTGAGAGAAAACCTCGTTTACTGTGCGGATAACGTCGGCGACGATAAGATTGCGGAGGCTTGTAAAGCCGTCGGGCTCCACCACTACATCAGCACACTGCCGCACGGCTACGACACCATGCTGAACGACCAGACCAATCTTTCGCAGGGACAAAAGCAGCAGCTTACCATATCCCGTGCAATGATTGCGGATAAGCCGATGCTGATTCTCGACGAAGCGACCTCGTCGGTCGATACCCGTACCGAGCAGAAAATCCAGACGGCTATGGATAGACTGATGGAAAACCGCACCTCGTTTGTAATTGCGCATCGTTTGTCCACCATAAAAAATGCCGATCTCATTCTTGTTATGAAAAACGGTGATATTATTGAAAGCGGCACACACGATGAACTGCTTGCAAAGGGCGGATTTTATGCCGATCTTTACAACAGTCAGTTTGATCAGGCGTCGTAAACCGATCGGGAGGCATAAAAATGAAAATCAGTTATTTAACCATTGAACGCGAATACGGCAGCGGCGGCACGAAAATCGCCCGCCGGCTTGCCGAAGAAACCGGCATACCTTGCTATGGCATTGAAATTCTTGAAGCAGTTGCAAATGAGCACGGAATTCAGGTATCCGATATAAACGGTTACGAAGAAACGGTTACAAACAGCTTTTTGTATTCCGCTTATGTTATGGCAAAAGCTGCAAGCGGAAATTCGGATATGTTAAGCACCGAAGGACATATCTTTGTTGCTGAGCAGGCGGTAATCAAGAGGCTTGCCGACGAGGGAAAATCAATTTTTCTCGGACATTGCGCGTCGGAAGCGTAAAGGACAGAAAAGACGCCGTGAATGTTTTCATTCGCTGCAGCGACGAGAATGAGAAGCATAAGCGCATTGTTACCGATTACGGAATTTCTGAATCCGACGCCGACAGAATAAGAAGGAAATACGACAAAAAGCGTTCAAACTACTATTATGCAAATACCATGCGGAAATGGGAAGACTATAAAAACTACGACATGGTCCTGGACAGCGCGGCGCTCGGAATTGACGGCTGTGTTGCCGTTCTGAAAAGTTTGTTTTCTTAAAAATTTTGCCGAACGCTCTTACGGTGCGGCCGCGAAATCGGTTTTTTTCATACTATACAAAAAATCCTTGACGTCGTTTTGTATTATACTCATATCATTGACATACTCATATCATTGACGCAGGCATTCTCATTCTGATCATCCTTGCATACGGCGTTTGCGACATGATCTGTATTTTCTTCTTCTGTCCGTTCCAGACGTGGTTTATGAAGAATCAGTGCTGCACGGAGGCTCTGCAAAATTAGCGGTAAAATTGAATTTAGCCACCACGAAAACGTGGTGGCTTTTTCATATGCAGAAAACAAAGAAAAGCCCCGCACAAGGCGGGGCAGCATATTATTCGCATAATAGCTTTTCAATTTCTTTTCGTTGTTCGGTTGTGTACTCATAAACGGTAGCTTTGAACCATTTGTTTTCAATGAAATCTTCTTCAAAAGCATCCATTACTTTTAGTGCAATCCTGAATTGGGAATTGGCTTTTTCGATTTCTCCAATTTCTTTCAAACGCTTACCCACAACGATCAGCATATCGATCAAGTCTTCTGCGGAAAGATTTTTCTGTTTTTGTGCCGCCTCATAGCTATCCTCTCCGTCTAAAAGGGAT
Organism: Bacillota bacterium; assembly: GCA_029219205.1. Taxonomy (GTDB): domain Bacteria; phylum Bacillota; class Clostridia; order Oscillospirales; family CAG-272; genus SUG1495. The sequence goes on from JAQXSY010000103.1 coordinate 5,299, forward strand.
GCCATCAACTCCAATTTAGAAAAATAAATTTCGGGGATGACTTCAAGAGTGGGTTTAACCAAATCATTCTGACCGTTTTCCTTATAGCACGATGCAAGAATGCGACAGGCATCATATTTTACGGAATCATCCTTGGTAGACTCAATGAGCGTTTTGCAAAGAGTGATTACCTCACCTGCTCTCGTCTGATAATCCAAAGTATATAGCAGATTATTCAATATGATGTCATTCCCGGGGAATCTCTGCAATCCTTCGCGCAAAATACGTTCAGATTCTGCTCCATCGGTGAAACGATATCTATATGCCTCATGACAGATTGCCTCAACCTGCTTTTCCATCTCAAACAGATTAAAATCAAACAGCTCGTCTGTAGAAACACCGAAAAATGAAGCAATTGCG
>JAQXSY010000104.1 GCA_029219205.1 Bacillota bacterium
TTCGAGTACTTGGAGAAGAATGTTGAACACGTCGGGATGCGCTTTTTCAATTTCGTCAAACAAAACTACGGAGTACGGGCGCCGGCGTATCTTCTCGGTCAGCTGTCCTCCTTCGTCATAGCCTACGTATCCCGGAGGCGAGCCTATGAGCTTTGAGACGCTGTGTTTTTCCATGTATTCTGACATATCCAGACGTATCATTGCGTTTTCGTCCCCGAACAGCGTATCGGCAAGCGCACGGCATAATTCGGTTTTTCCTACGCCGGTCGGACCAAGAAAGATGAAGGAGCCCATAGGACGTTTTGGATCTTTGAGTCCTATGCGTCCGCGGCGGATACATCTTGCGACTGCCGACACCGCTTCATCCTGACCGATAATTCGCTTTTTCAGAATCTCGTCGAGATGCAGCAGACGCTCGCTCTCCTCCTCTGCCAGCTTTTTGACCGGTATTCCGGTCCAGGAAGTGACAATATCCGCAATATCGGAGGCTCCGATGCTGAGCTTTTCTTCGGTATGTCGGCTTGCCCAATCGTTTTTGGCTTTTTCAAAAGAGTCTTTCGCATTTTTTTCTTCGTCCCGGAGCTGAGCTGCACGTTCAAAATCCTGCGAGCGAATGGCTTCCTCTTTCTCCGAGGCGGCTTTTTTTACTTTTTCCTCAAGCGCCTTGAGATCCGGAGGAGTTGTACAGCTTTTTATCCTGACTTTCGATGCGGCTTCGTCGATCAAATCTATGGCTTTATCCGGAAGGTAACGGTCGTTTATGAACCGACGGGACAGCTTTATTGCCGCATCAATCGCCTCGTCGGTTATTCTGACTTTGTGATGCGCCTCGTATTTGTCCCTTAGACCGAGAAGTATCTGCTTTGTTTCCTCGGGAGTCGGTTCGCCTACCATTACTGACTGGAAACGGCGTTCAAGAGCGGCGTCCTTTTCAATGTGCTTGCGGTATTCGGAAATTGTCGTGGCTCCGATTATCTGTATCTCGCCTCTTGAAAGCGCAGGCTTGAGTATGTTTGCCGCATCAACGGCTCCTTCTGCCGCGCCGGCTCCGATGAGCGTGTGGAATTCGTCTATGAAAAGTATGATGTTCGGGTTTTTCTGCACCTCATTCATAACGCTTTTCAGCCGTTCTTCAAATTCGCCGCGGTATTTTGCTCCGGCTATCATTCCCGAAAGATCCAGCGTTACAACGGATTTTCCCGTAAGTGTTTCCGGAACATTTCCGTCAGCTATGCGCTGGGCAAGCCCTTCTATAACTGCGGTCTTTCCGACGCCGGGCTCGCCTATCAGACACGGATTGTTTTTCGTGCGTCTTGACAGTATCTGTATAATACGTTCGGTTTCGTTGTCACGTCCGATTATTGGATCTAGCTTTCCTTCCTTGGCTAAAGCGGTGAGATCACGTCCGTATTGCTTTAGAGTCGGAGCGGATGAAAGGGCAGTGCCGGCTTTTGCCGCTCCGGTTTTCTGAGTCTGCACGGAAGGTTCGGCAAATTGCGTGCGTCCGGCGGAGATATCCTCCGTCATGCCGTTGAAGAATGCCGATATGTCCGCGTATACGTCCTTTACCGATACGTTCTGTGAAGTTATGAGTTTAACTCCGACGCAGTCGTTTTCATTTATAAGCGCGAGAAGAATGTGCTCAGTGCCGATATAGCTTTGATTCAGCCGCATGGCTTCGTAGGCGGACACCTCGATTATTCGTTTTGTGCGCGGTGTCATATCGTTGGGTCCGACATTCGTCGGTTCACCTACCCCTGCCGTTTTGGCAACGAGCTCGCGAGTCGAATCATAAGTTATGCCGCGTGCCGCCAGAATTTTTGCCGCAACACAGCCGCTCTCAGACAGCAGTCCGAGAAGAAGATGCTCTGATCCGATGTATGTGTGGCCCATCTCACGGGCGGTATAAAGCGCGTTTGTGAGCGCGTTTTGCGCAGATGATGTGAATTTGTTCATAGGCGGCCTCCTTTTTTATTTTTCCACTCTGATTTTCAGCCGTTAAGCTCTTTTCTCAGAAGGTCTGCTCTTGCTCTGTCGCGTTCCGATTCGCCGAGACTGTGTCCGGCGTTTACTGTGAGAACCGAGGGCTGTATTCTGATTGCGACGTCGCCGAGCTTGTCGTACGATATTTTGTCAAGCATTCCGAGCGCGATTCCAAGTCTTACGCTTGAAAACAGCTCCATGAATTCTCCTGTCGACATGAGATATGCGTTTTTCATTGTGCCGTAAGCTCTCATGACGCGGTCGCAGAGAGCGTCGTGACTGTCGCTCTTCATAACCGAGCGCAGTTTCCGTTCTGCTTCGATGATCTGAACCGCAACTTCGTTCAGTTTTTTAATCGTGTCCTCTTCGGATATACCCAGAGTTATCTGGTTCGAAACCTGGTAAAGACAGCCGCTTGCGTCGGAGCCTTCTCCGTAAAGACCGCGTATTGTTAATCCGAGCTTTGAAAGCGAAGCGGAAAGCTGCCCGATACGGCGTGCCTCGGTGAGCGCCGGAAGAAACATCATAAGTGAAACGCGCATACCGGTTCCGAGGTTTGTCGGACACTGGGTAAGGTAACCTAATTTTTCATCCCAGGCGATATTTAATTTCTGACTTAGTATATCGTCTGCTTCGCATGCGTTTTTATATGCTTCGTCGGTATTCATTCCGCTGAGAATGCATTGCAGACGGACATGGTCTTCCTCGCATACCATTACGGCAATCCCTTTTTCTTCGTTTAGCAGAAGGGAACGCGGCATATTTGCGCACGCAAATTCGGGACTTACGAGATGTTCTTCAACATAAGCCCGCGCTTGGGTATCGCTCAGCTTTGAGAAATCAACGGATTTGTAATCCGCACTGAGCGCATTTGTAACGCTTTCAATTATTTTTTCTGCCGACTCGCGGTCGCACATTGACATAAAGGGATAATCCGCGATATTTCTTGCAAGTCTTATGCGCGTGCTGAGCACAACGTCGTCGTTGCTTCCTCTTGTGTTATACCATGTCATAAAAGAATCACTCCTTAATTTCCGTTCTTTGCGGGTTTTCTGCCGCAGTGAACCGCTCTTCCGTGTACGGAAGCAATCGTTGGTTCAAGCTCGTCCGCAAAGGTTTCGTAGCATTTTGCGCAGCCTACCTTGCCTCTTGCTGCAATATCTGAAAAGGTTGAGCCGCAAAGAGGACAGGTTTTTGGCTCTTTTTTACGCGGCGCCTTGTCGTCGGGAAGAAACAGTCCTTCGAGAAGATTGCTTCCCAAAAAATTATGATTGAATCCTAAATCGCCGAAATTGAAACCCGTCTCGCTTTTCATGGCTCTTGCGCAGTCCGAGCAGAGCGCCAATTCGGACGAATGTCCGTTAATAACCTGTTTGTAATAGTAATCTGCGGTCTTCTTTTTGCATTTCTGACATAACATAATATTTTTACCGATCCTTCCTCGAATTATTTCATTAATGTAAGCGCGATCTTTTTCAGTATTGCGGCGCGTGTCTCGCCGCTGCCTGCTTCAGCCAACACAGCTGTTAACAGAAGTTTTTCTCTTTGCGTTATCAGACCGTTTTCAAAAATGTTATTTATGAAAGCTGCGCCCGAGCTTTCATCTATATTATTCCCGACTGCATGATAAAAATGCATAAGGTATTCGTCTTTGCCCATCTGCTTGCGGATAATTCTTATGTATCCTCCGCCTCCGCGGCGGCTTTCGACGATATAACCCATTTCCGGCGTAAACCTTGATGAGATTACATAATTTATCTGGCTCGGCACGCAGCCCAGCTTTTCCGCCAGGTCGTTCCGCTTCAGCTCAAGCGTTCCGCCGCTTTTGTCAAGCATTTCAACAAGCATTTTTGCAATCGTGTCTGAAATAAGCATTTTCGGCACCTCGATTTGACTTTGACTTTCTTTGACTTTATGCTCATATTGTACAGCAAAGGTCAAAGAAAGTCAAAGTCAATAAATGGCGAAAATAAATAACCGCC
>JAQXSY010000105.1 GCA_029219205.1 Bacillota bacterium
TCAGTCAGCCTGAGAGCGTCGCAGGTTGAATCGGAAAAGCTGACTCCCGCAAAAAATCTGCTGTAAAGCTCGGCAATGCTGACCAAAGGAAACGCAGGAAGCCCGAAGTTGTTTTTTATTACGTGCTTAAAGATTTCGCGCATTGAAACAAATCCGCAGTCGGCGACGGCGGCACGTACAAACGGCGGCGTTTCAAGCCCGCAGGCAAGCATGACCGTTGTTGCGCCCATTGATACTCCGTCGTAAACTATTGGGTGCTCGCCGAAACGCGCTGTAAGCATATCTGTCCATGTAAGAAGATCGTAGCGTTCTTTTGCGCCGTAGCATATATATTTTCCTTCGCTTCTTCCGTGGGCGCGCTGATCGGGCAGAAGAATGTTGAAGCCGCGGCTGATCCAGTAATCAGCGGCAAGCGAAAAGTCGTTTTTTCCGGACGATCTGTAACCGTGAACGCAGATGACGGTCGCGCGGGCATTTGGCACGGGAAAAAAGTCGCCGACAAGGCGAAGTCCGTCGTACGAAACGGCGTACACTTCCTCGTGAGGGCGCAAATAAAGCTTTTTTGATGCAGCGTCGATTTCGTCACGAAGTTTTGAAATCTGCTGATCGCTGCTTTTTTTGCTGCCGGAAACTTTTTTCAGGTTTATGGAACCGTTTCGAACCATCCCCATCCTGAAAAAACAATATCCGGCTGCAAGCAGAGCCGCCGAGGCAGCTGAAATTATAACAATCAGAAATATGAGCCACATTTTTTCACGACCAGTACTTTCTGTCAAGCGAGCGCAGCTGTATGGCCTCGGCTATGTGCGAAACCTCGATTTTATCCGAATAAGCGAGATCGGCTATGGTTCTTGCGACCCGCAGAATACGGTCGTAGCCTCTGGCAGACAGTCCCATACTGTCAAACGCACGGCTCATAAGCGTTTCCGCGTCGGGTGAAAGCGCACAGTAGCGTCTGAGCTGGCGGGAATTCAGCTGTGCGTTCAGAAAAACAGGCTCGCCGTCGGCGGCGTATCGTTTTCGCGAAAAACTTCGCGCGGCCTCGACGCGCTTCCGGATGTCTGCCGACGCTTCCGAGGGCGTCCGGTCGGACAGCTCCTTATACGAAAGAGACGGAACTTCGATCTGGATGTCTATGCGGTCGAGCAGAGGGCCGCTTATTTTTGAAAGATAAGCCTTGATGTCGCGCGGCTTGCATGTACAGCGCCCCGACGGATGACCGTAATATCCGCAACGGCAGGGGTTCATTGCGCAGACGAGCATAAACGAGCATGGGAAGGTTACGCGTCCGGACGCCCGTGTTATCGTTATTGAGCGATCCTCAAGCGGCTGACGCAGTATTTCGGTTGCGGATTTTGAAAATTCCGCAAGCTCGTCAAGAAAAAGCACTCCGTTGTGCGCGAGCGAAATTTCTCCGGGCGCGGGAACAGATCCGCCTCCGGCAAGCGCGACGGGCGAAAGCGTATGGTGCGGCGAACGGAAGGGGCGGCAAGTAAGCAGCGACACGCCCTCCTGAAGTGTTCCGGCAACAGAGTGTATCTTTGTGGTTTCTATGGCTTCCTCAAAGTCAAGCGGAGGAAGTATAGTCAGAAGACGTTTTGCAAGCATACTCTTTCCGGTGCCGGGAGGTCCGATAAGGATAACGTTATGACCGCCGGCGGCGGCAATTTCAAGCGCGCGTTTTGCTTGCTCCTGCCCTTTTACATCGGAAAAATCCACATCGTAAACGCCGTTTTGGCAGGAAAACATACCGTGATCGAATGCTGTTGGCTTAAGCGCCGATTCTCCGGTCAGGTGGTCTGCGAGGCTTTTTATATCGGAAACGCCGTATACGGTAATTTGTCCGTCTCCGTCGGAGGCGGTCGCCGCCGACGCTTCGGCGGCATTTGCCATAGGAACGAATATTTCCTTTATTCCGGCATCGCGTGCGGCGATACACATACAGAGAACGCCCCGTACCGGCTGAATTTGTCCGGAGAGGGACAGCTCGCCTATAAAACACTTACCGCTTATATCCGCGTTTTGCAGCTGACCTCCTGCAGCCAGTATTCCGACAAGCAGCGCAAGGTCGTATGCGGAGCCCTGCTTTTTACGGTCTGCCGGCGCAAGATTGACAGTAATTTCAGTATCCGGGAACATGAATCCGCTGTTTTCGGCCGCGGATTTGATACGCTTCTGTGCTTCTCGCACGGCGGCGTCAGGAAGTCCGACAATATTGAAATTTTCAAGACGAGGCGTTATGCTACATTCAACGGTTACCGGAAACCCGCTGACGCCTTCGAGCCCCGCGCTGTATGTTTTCGCTAACATTTGCTTTTCCGTCCTTAGTCCTTAGATATTATTAATCGTTATTGTCCGCTTCGACGGAGCCGATATGAGACAGTACCGGAGTTTTGCAGCCGGTGTTGTTTTTTATTACAGCGCGCTGCGAATTGTCAAGCGAGATCTGCGTCGCACTGCCGCAAAAGCTGCATCCGGTGATAACAATTTCTCTGTGAAAATATTTTTCCGGCTCAACAGCCTTTCGCGGCGCGCATTCGATTGCGGCATTGCCCCAGAGCCCGTGACGGCAATCTTTAAAGATACAGTTTTTTATCTCGACGGAGGAGGTTCCGCCCGACTCAAACCAGTATTCGCCGTTGGCTTCAAAGAGAATTGCGCTTCCGCTTGTGGAAAAGAAACAGTCCTCAATGAGCACTTTTCCCTTCGCGGCTATAAGCATTCCGCGCGCGCGGTTGTCCCTGACAGTATTGCCGCGGAAAACGAGCGAAGCCGTGTGGGAAATATTTTCTGCGTCGTCTCCGGCGCATACGTTCTCTAAGGATTCGTTTGCAACGATTTGTATAATGTCGGAATTTATATACTCAACGTCCGAAACGGTAATCTCCGTATAAGGCAGCAGCGTATCGGGCTTAAGAATGCTCAGCCGGTCGCCTTTACCGATGATGCGTATGCCTCTCGCATCTTTGTGCATTTCTTTCAGAAACAGCTCGCGGCCGCTCTTTTCCACGATGCGCGTATATATGCCGTGTATGTTAAGCGCGTCGTCGAGCTGACCTTCAAACGAGCAGTTTTCAACGCGTATTTCTCCGGAACATTCAACAAAATGAGTTGCGTCGGCGTTTGCGGTATACATTCTTCCGCCGCTGCGCTTTGTTGAGAAGTTGTCGAGCGTAATATCTTTACAGAGCTGAGCGATAAGCCCCATGCCGTAGCACGAGGTTACGGTCACGTTTTTAAAACAGAGCCCCGTACAGCCTTCGCAGAAAATTCCCGCGCTGAAACGGTGAGTGAAAAGGAAAACAAGATAATTTCCGATGGGCGGACAGCGCTTAACATGATGCACTCTCATCAAACCGTTTGAAAGCATTTCAAAATCAAGTTCTCCGGGCGACGGATTAAGCGTATTGTCGGCGGTTCCGCGTTCGATCGCGCCGCTTTCGCCGTTGAATTCGACGTTTGTCAAAAGAGGTATCAAGCAGCCCTGACGGACGCTGAATGGCATGCCGCGTCTGATTTGAAGCTGTTCTTTTCCGTGCGTAACTTCAAGGTCGGTAAATCCGTCGCCGTTTGAAACGACCCGTGCCTGTACGCACCCGGTTTGCGGGTTTTCGATTATTACGTTTTTAAGAGTTATCCTTTCGGAAAAAAGAAACGCAAAATGCATGATTTCGCCGCGGCATACAAGAGTTGAGCCGGAAAAATCCAGCTCTAAATCTTTCATGTTTTCGATCAGCACGGCTATGCGGTGCGGTCCGTTCCAGCCGTGATTTGATACGTTCAGACTGCGCTCAAAGCAGCGGTCGGAATTTATTTCATATGTATTCCGGTCAAACACAAGCCGCTTTGCGCCTTCGTCCCGGCACGCTTCAAGCGCCGCGCGAAGGTCGTATGCGTCGTCTCCGGTTTTTCTGAAGTCCCGGAAATATATCGTTTTCATTGTGCGCGTTCCTCCGGTTCGTCGGATTATTCTTTATGATTTTTATAATATTCGGCAGTCCAATACGCCGCGGAGATATATGTTGCGGCACGTGACGCATGACGGCTGAAGTCGACCCGTTCGATTATTTTCGCAAACGTCTGCTCGTCTTCTTTGCTGACGCTGTATTCTGGACACAGAGCCTTGATTATTACCGCGTTCGCGGCGTCGGCAAGCAGACAGAAATTGTCTTCGTGGTAGCTGTTTGGCTGAAACGGAGTAAAATATCCGAATCCGCTGACCGGCGCGTTCATCGTGTATGTGAACGAAAGCGACCGCCATGGCTTTGCCAGCAAGTCAAAACGTATTTCCGGATTTGAATCATAATAATTCATAATGTCACGCAGACGCGTTCTTGTCTTGGACTCGACAAACATAAGCAGTTCGGCGTATTTTTTGCGGTATTCCTCGTCTGTTTCGTATTCCCAAAGCAGACGAATTGACAGCTGCATCTGCGATATCGGGTACATACGGTAGTGTTCCTTCGGAAGCTCGAAGGAATGTTTAATTCCTTCGTCGCGCAGCGTCCGGTACGCTTCAAGCCACTTTGAGTCGCCGTTTGCTTCATACGCCGCAAGATATATCATGGGAAGGCGGAGCCATTCATGCGGATCGCAGTTCCACATTTTCTCAACCATGCCCGGTTTACCGTCGTTGCGCAGCATTTCGTAGTCGTTTTCGGCGGTTACGTTTCTCCGCGTGCGTTCGGCGATTTCTGTTATTATGCTTACGGCTGTGTCTTTGTCGGCTCCGGAATATGCGCTGTTGCGCAGCGCTTTGCTTACCGAGTATACAACGTGCGTGTACTGGTCTCGGGATGAATTCGGGTAGAAGCTTTTTTTGTCATACGGATGGACGCTTCTTGCCAGAAAACCCTTTTCTCCGACTCGTTCGCAGAGGCGTATGCCTGAGAGAAGCAGACTGAGCTTTTCTTTTGAACCGCTGTCGCCGAGCAGGATATACCTGAAAAGCTCCGCGTCCGTCATAAGTCCCGCGCTGATCATGGAATCTTCCATACCGGTGCCCCATCCGGAGCCGTTCGGTATCATCAGCGCGATCTCTTCGGAGGTCGGAAGATCGCAGATGTTTCCGTCCGGTTCAAAAGTCGTCAGACAGTCGTAAATAAGGTTTGTTTTATCGCAGAAAAGAGCGTTCCAGACAAGGCTGCGCGCGGATTCGGCGGCCTGTAATCCGGGGATGTTTTCGAGGGCGCTCATTCCTCGTCACCTCCGTTGTGTCTGTGTCTTGAGAGAATAGCTATCACAACAAGAAGCACAACAACGACAGCGGCGGCAATTATCAGGATTTTTCCGATATTTTCTCCGGTTTCCGGAGACTGCATTACGTCTGATGCAGCGGCTGACGCCGTTACCGCAAAAAACATAAAGATATTGATGACGGCGAGAACGGTTGATACGATTTTTTTCATTTTTCAGCGCGGCTTCGGTTATTCCGGTTTTCCGCATCCTTTCTAAAATATGCAAAAATTAATTTAAAAATCAGCTTATAAACAGGCTTCAGCGCGCAAACAGCGCCGTTATGCGCGAGATATCAATTCCCGCAAAGGCGGATAAGGCAAGCGCAATAAGTCCGGCTGTGACAAAAGTCAGAGGCAGTCCCTTGAAGCAGTCCGGGGTGTCGGCAAAAACGAGTTTCAATTTAAGCGATTCGAAAAGTGCGGCAACTCCGATATAGCCTACGGCTCCGACTGCGCAAATTACAAATCCGTTATCCGAACCGCAGGCGACGACCGAAGCGCAGAACGCGGTAAAAAACGAACCTGCTCCTATGTCGGCAAAGCAGACGCCTTTGTTTCCGGCGGCCGCTGCCGAAAGCGACGAGAACAGATACGTTGCCGCCGCGCAAATTAAAACAACTGCCGGAAAGCGCAGATATGAGGCTTTTATGGGTAAAAGCAGCTTGTCATATCCAACGTACGACAAAGCGGAGCCTGAAAAGATCGAAGCAGCGCAGAACAGAGCGCGCAAAGCGGTTTTTTCGGGCGTTACAGGCGAATTCTGCGCGCCAAAGCGAGAGATGAGCGCGTGCTGTAATACAACCGAGGCAATAATTGCAAGTAATAAAGTTGTCATTTCAGTTTATCAATGCGTTTTACCGGAACGGCAAACGTAAACTGCACATCCGGACACGCGTCCTTTCTTAGGTTTTGATTATGCCGTGCGCTATGATTCTTCATCCGTCGTGCCGTCCGCTTGTTGTTCTTCTGCGGAGTCTGGTTCGGAGCAGTCGTTTTGAGCTGCTCCGTCGCCTTCGGTTCCGCTTTCGGCGAGCTCCACCGCTTCATCTGCCGAGGCGTATTCTTCTTCGCTTATTGTTTTCGCTGCTTCTTTATGCTTTACTGATGCGCCGAGCAGATTCAGCAGCGCACCGACAAATCCAAGCAGTATAAGTCCGCCGGCGGGGTGAAGCATACCGCCGGTTTTGTCGAGCTGTTCGCCGAATATGGATGCGGAGATCAGTCTGCCGCCGAAAAGTGTGCCGCTGCCAAGCAGCTCCCGCACGATCCCGCATGCGAAAAACGTAAGTATTATTCCGGGCGCCGAAATCAGAGGAACGGTTATTTCGGTACGCGAATCGATATCCGTCTGAGGCTTTCCCGCTCTGCTGAAAGCAAGCACATAAACAAGTGCGCTCGCCGCCGAGGTCAGCTCCGGAAGCTGATTTTCGTTTTTGGTTAAGCCGGACATTAGCAGTGCCGACGCGCCCGTAATGATTACGGTTAGCAGTATGTTGAAGCAGAGACGGAATTTTTCGGGTATATAACGCTTGAGAACAGAAACGACGGCGCAGGAGGCACAAATACAGTAAGCCGTAAAGAAACCGTAGATGATGCCGTCAACAGCCGACAGCGTCGTAAATACCGCCGGAAAAAGGCAGAGCGCAAATGACGTCACGGGGTTTTCCGACGTTGCGCCGATCATCAGCTTATTTATTATTTTTTTCATTTTTACTAAACGACGGGGACGTCCGAACGCAACCTTTCTATAAAATTTTTTCAGAATTATCTTCTTTTCGGGGACATTAACCGGTTGATGAAACCGGACATAAGGTTCATTGTCAGAATCGCGCAGGCTTCGCATGCCGGAGCAGCTCCGAAGTAGCGCAAAAGCATTGTTCCGAGACCGCAGCACGCTCCGTAAATCAGTCTGCCGGTATCGTTTGACGGAGATGTTACCGGATCGTTTGCCGTAAATACCGCGTTCAGCATGAGACTTCCGGAAAAGAGCTGATATGCGGTGTATTTAAGGGTTATCGTATCGGATATTACAGCGGTGCGCGGGAAGGCGAACGCAAATATCGCGGACGCGGCGATAAACGACACGGTAACGCGCCAGTCGATAATTTTTCTGATTATCAGGTAAACGCCGCCGCAGATCAAAAGCAGTGACGATACCTCGCCTATCGAGCCGGGGCAAAAGCCGAAGAACATATCCGCAAGCGGGGTTTCCGGGAAAACGCCGCTCATCAGTACGGCTATGGGATCGGACGCCGTTGCTGCTTTTACGTCGGGCTTGGCAAAAAATCCGATGCGGCTGAAGGCCTTGACGCAAACAAATGAATCTGCGAAAGAGACCCGTAAGAATGCGTAAGCGGCGAGAGCGGGGTTGACAATATTTTTTCCGATGCCTCCGAACAGTTGCTTGACAATCAAAATCGCAAAAAAAGCGCCTATGATCGGCATCCAAAGCGGAACCGTTACGGGAAGCAGGTATGCGAGTATAAGACCGGTTACGACCGCGGACAGATCTCCGGCGGACGAACTCCGTTTCATTAATTTGCATCCGAGAGCGTCAAATCCGACGCAGCAGACAACCGATATTGCCGTTACTGCGAGAGCGCGCGTGCCGAATACATAAACCGCCCAGAGCAGCGCAGGAATAAGCGCCACTATGACGTCGGACATCATCGAGCGAACCGTGTCAGGAGTTCTTATATAAGGCGGACTGGAGGTTTGACGGGTCACTCTGATCTCCCCCCTTCATTTGCGTTACGAATCAGCGACGCGCAGTCCGTTCCGCCCGGACAAACGTACGTGCAGACTCCGCACGAGATACATGAAGCCGATCCGAGTTTTTTGCACTGATCAAACAGTCCCTTTTCGGACAGGCGCGCAAGCTCGTTCGGTTCAAGTCCTGCCGGGCACGCGTCAGCGCAGCGGCCGCAGTTTATGCACACCGGCGCGGATGTTTTTTTCTTGGATTTGGAAAGCGCCATGACGGCGACGGCGGACGTACCCTGACCGACCGTTTCCAAATTGTCGCTTGACGCACGGCCTCGCATCAGACCGCCGCATATCAAAACAACATTTTCATCGCAGGAGGTTCCGCATTCTTCTGCAAGCCGGCTTATCTTTGTTCCGAACGGCACGATTAAATTTGCGGGTTCGCGTACACATTCGCCGTAGACGGTGACTATACGCGAAACGAAAGGCGTTCCGCTGACAAAAAAATCGTAAACGGCGGAACATTCTTCCGGTGTAAAAATCGCATATCCGGAGTCGATGGGAGACTTTCCCGGCTTCAGATTTTTTCCGGTAAGCGCGTATATAAGCGGCGCCGGAAGCCCGGCGGGGTATTTTGGCGAGACTTGAATTACCTTTATAAGTTCGGAACGTTTTGCAGCTTCTTCAATGCGGTTTGCCGCGTTCAGACTGTCCGAGGGGACCGCAAAGTCGGCTCGACGGAGTCCGAGCGCAAAAAGAAGTATCTTTGCGCCGCCGACGACGGCTTCGGGACGCTCGCAGAGAAGCCTGTACGCCGAGCAAATTCCGGGTTCGGTTTCGGCGCAGTTGACTATCATATATTTGAGCTTGTCCGAGGCTTTGTCGAGCTGCTGCCCGACCGTCATGCCGACGCAGCCCGCACCGGCGACAGACGCGCGCTTAATAAAATCGGAAACTTCGCCTCGGTCGGTTTCGGAAAGCTTTTTACCGAACGGCTTAAGCTCGGGATATCTGCGGTTTTCAAGGTCGTTTACAATAACAACAACGCCGCCGTCGGTTGTTTCAACCGTTCCGGACACGCTTGCGCACACAGGATTTTCACCGTCCGAGACGGGCTGCCCGACGCAGACGGAGTCTCCTTTTCCGACAACGGGAGATGAATCCGGAGAAATCGTCAGGTATACCCGGTCCGGCGGTTCCGGAATGCGCGTATGAGAGCGGCGGGCGTCTTTGCAGCCCTTCAGCCGGACGCCTCCCCAAAATGTATGTGTCACAATTATTCACCTTTATACAATATTTCAGTTTATATTATAATATAAAGCTTGCGGAATTACAAGAGCGAGATATTATTTTATATCGATATCCAGCCGAATATTCAGAATCTGCGGAAAGTACGCGTACTGATCTGCCGGACGGGCTCGCTCCGTATTTGTCTGCAATACTTTTTCCTTATCTTATGGATCTACGTCCACTTGTATTTTTTCCGGTTCCTATGTTATAATATCAGCTATAATATAGTAGAAAACTTCTTCAGACGGAAAATTTTTGCGGCTGACTTATTGCGCCTTATCCTGACCGAGACTTTTTTAGACCGATCATATTAATTCATACAACGAAACGGTTTTCTTTCACTAACGTAAAAAACAGTATATGCTTTGGGAGATGATGATTCTTGATAATAAATTCACTTTCCGATAATGTTGTTCGGCACTATGAGCTTCTCATAGAAGAAAACAACGACCCGGTACACGATCCAAAACCTTTGCGGGATTATATGGATAAATGGGACGGACAGGCATTTATCGACAGCATGAAGCTTAACAAGAGTAAATCCGTTCTTGAAATTGGCGTGGGAACAGGCAGACTGGCTGTTCGCGCGGCGCCTTTGTGCGGTCGTTTTTTCGGTATTGATATTTCGCCTAAGACAGCAGAACGTGCCAAAGAAAACCTTGCGGACTTCGGTAACTCCGTATTGCTTTGCGGAGATTTTCTTACATATGAATTTAACCGTAAATTCGATGTGATTTATTCATCGCTTACCTTTATGCATATTAAGGATAAGCGAAAAGCCGTAAATAAGACGGCCGAATTGTTAAATAACGCAGGTCGGTTTGTTCTTTCGATTGACAAGAACCACAGCGAGTTCATCGACACGGGCACGCGAAAGATAAAAATATATCCAGACACAGCCGAGGCAATGGCGGAATATATCAAAGCATCGGGGTTAAACATCTTGAATCAGTATGACACAGAGTTTGCAACGATATTTGTTTCGCAAAAGACAGTACGCATCGGATAAGCAAACTGATTTATGTGCCGTGTTATTGCGCTCATAACCGCGCAAAGCGCTGTAAAGAACACGATGCGGTTTTTTGAGGCGAATGCCCGGAATACCCCTGCAAAGTTATTTCTGATTACCGGTCAGAGTATGTGAATAAGTGCAATCAAATATTATTTTTAAAATTGACCTACCGAACGGGATAAGTACTGCCTGCGCATTATTTGAATACGGCAAAAAAGAAGAGGAATATGAATGGCTCGAAAAAACCTTTGAGGCATATCCCAAATGGAATAGCATTTCGAAAGGAGCAGAAATGGGAGTGGAAGATCCGTTTATTTACGGCGATATTAAGGTTGTAAAAGGAAAAGACTTTATCAAACTCCCGGACGGCACGGCAGAACCTATTTCATATGGGGATTTTTTAGAAGAAACCTGTGAACTTATGTATTACGCTATGACAGCGCCTCGCGGATGGGAGTGGTTCGACTCTGTACGAAACGAGGACCGTTTTAAAGAATATATTGAGAAAGCCAGAAAAATGGCTCACACAGACTGAAAATACCGCCGGAAGCGACCGATTACAGCTGCTTCCGGCGGTATTTTAATTTTTCGGATTCGGTTGTTTATTTGATTACGAAGTTAACCAGCTTGCCCGGGACGTAAATTTCCTTTACGATCGATTTTCCTTCTGTAAGAGAAGCGATTTTCGGATCTTCCTTGGCTTTGCTTATTATTTCGTCCTTTGAGGCGGTGCTGGACACCTCAATTACCGTGCGGACCTTGCCCAGAACCTGAACGGCAATCTCGATTGTGTCGTCAACTGTCTTTGCTTCGTCGTAAACCGGCCACGGCGCGCGTGAAAGCAGCTCTTTTCCGCCCATAAACTCGTTCATTTCCTCGCAGAGATGAGGCGCAAAAGGACAAAGCAGCGTTATAAAGGTCATAAGCTCGTCCTTTGTCAGCGAACCGCTGTCATAGATTTCGTTGAGCAGCGACATCATGGCGGCGATCGCAGTGTTGAATTTCATTTCTTCAATATCGGAGGAAACCTTCTTGATTGTTTTGTGGAACGATGAGTCAAGCGAGGACGCGCCTTCTCCTTTTACTATGTCGGTAAGTCCTGCGACACGGTCGAGGAAACGCTTGCAGCCTCTTACACTGCTTTCGCTCCAGG
>JAQXSY010000106.1 GCA_029219205.1 Bacillota bacterium
ATAATTCCTCTTAAATTATGTTAATATTAAATCGGAGGGTTGCTCCGGTTTTTTACAGATAAAAAACCATCTTTCGGTTTCGGGAGTCAGACTTTCGCCTTCAAGCGATGAAGAAACCGACAAAAGCTCAAGGCCTGCCGAAGCAAGGGACGAGGTCAGCGTTTTCATCGAATAGCAGCGCTCGCGCTGATGCTCGTTACAGCGTTTGTATTCGTTCCCGTGTTTGGCAAAGATTGAAAGTGAAAACTCACATATACGGCTTTTTTCGTCGTAAGCGTTTTGCCATCCGCAGTAAACACCGTCTTCTTCAATAATAAAATCCGATTTTGCAAATATTTCTTTGAATTTATACGGCGTATTAACGTCAAAGACAAATATGCCTCCGGGATCAAGATAGTTGCAGACGAGCCGGAAACATGCTTCAATATCTTTGGTTTTGAGCAGATAATTCAGGCTGTCAAGACAGCAGATTATTGCGCCGACGGTACCGTAAAGCTCAAATGTGCGCATATCCTGACACAGCCAAAGTATATCTGCGCCCGCCTCGGCGGATTTTTCCCGCGCTTTCATAAGCATTTCCGGCGAAGCGTCGATTCCGATTACGTCGTAGCCGAGAGCGGCCAGCGGAATGGAAATGCTTCCGGTGCCGCAGGCAAGATCGAGCAGCAGACTTCCGTTTTTGACTCCGTGTTTTTTAAGACACAAATCGATTGAACTTGCCCATGCAGAATAGTCGACAGAAGAGTTTAGAATGTCGTAAAACTCCGGGAGAAAAATATACTGAGACCTCATTTGTGCTGTTTTGACAAACGTTCGAGAACTGTTGAATATCCGTCGTTACCGTATTTCAGACAACGGTTTACCCGGCTGATTGTTGCCGTACTGAGTCCAGTCTGTTCGGCAATCTCCGAATAAATAAAGTTATCGTTCAACATTTTGGCAGCAGTCAGCCGCTTGGCCATCTCCTTGATTTCTGAAACAGTGCAAAGATCCTCAAAAAAGCTGTAACATTCATCAATATTTTCAAGTTGAAGAATTGCTTTGAAAAGGTAGTCTGTTCTTTCGTCTCTGAGTTTGTTTGCCATTTCGGTTACGCCTTTCGTAATAAAAAAATTTAACAATATAAGACATTATTTGTCTTGCGGTCACAGGATTAATCCGATGAGCGCGTCCGCTCCGGCGCCATTAATGTATTCGCCGATGTTTTCGAAAGCTTTGCACAGAGCTTTGTATTCGAGCCTGACTCCGACAAGCGATCTTTCAAGCTCATCGACAGGCTTGATGCCGAAGAAATCTCCTTTAAATTCAATGTCTGTGATAGTTCCGTGGTCAGAGTTATAACCGATTTCTATAAGTCCGAAAGGAAAATATGCGGTTCTTTCGGTAGAAAAGCTTTTCGACGCGCCGAAATTCCATTCCCAGGTTGAATATTTTGTGTCAACGAGCTTGTCTATTTCCGATTTCTGGCTTGCTGAAAAATCAACGTCTTTTCCACCGCCAAGCGACTTGGCAAGATAATTCCTGAAATCTCCGACACTGAGTCCCGGAACGTAATCCGCAATGTTTTTTACGCGAGATCGTATGCTTTTAATGCCCTTGCTTTGGATTTTCAGTTGGTTTACGTTCAGTGCGCCTGACAGAAAAGACATATCCGCCGAAAAAAGCAGAGTTCCGTGATGCATAAGCTTTCCGTTATAAACACACTGAGCGTTTCCTGAAACCTTGAAACCTTCCGCTGTTATGTCGTTTCTTCCCGATATTTCTGCGGGGACGCCGAGACTCCTTAGAACGTCAACGACCGGCTGCATAAACCTTCCGAAGTCGAGCGCCGCTATGCGTTCTTTGGGTGTTATGCAAGTAAAATTCACGTTTCCGAGGTCGTGAAAAACGGCACCTCCTCCGGTCAGACGGCGAACGACCTTTATATTGTTTTCGCGTACAAAAGTGCTGTTTATCTCGGAGTAAGCATTTTGGCTCCTGCCGATGACAACGCACGGCTCGTTCTGCCACAGCATGAAAATGTCGTCGCTGCAGTCCGAATCAAGCAGAAATTGCTCTGAAGCAAGATTAAAATACGGCTCCGTCGAAGTAATATTATAGAATATCATTTTTTCTTTCTTTATAAATAAAAAATAGCCTTTATCAAATTAATATTATAACATAGAAATCTACAAATGTCTACTTTAAAATTAAAAAAAATCAGAAAAACACTGTTTATAAAAAAACGGCGCGGCCGAAACTCGAACCGCGCCAAAACTATATTTATTTTACGAGCACTGTTTTGATATTTTTGTGTGCCTTTGCGTCTTCGAAGGCTTTGTTAACATCTTCAACTTTGTAGCAGGTTGCAAGCGAGTTTATAACGCCGTGCAGGTGTTTGTTTGCTTCAAGGAACCGAACGTATTCGCCAACGTCGCAGAGGGAATACTGCGAGGAGCCGATCATCATAAGCGCCTTAAAGGTTATAAGCTGAGGCTGTATCTCAACGCCGCCGCTGTTTGAATACTGTCCGGGAACAAGATATACGCCTCTGTTGCGGAGCATATTCATGCCCATGGGGACTGCTTTGGGGCTTCCGGACGCTTCAAATACAAGGTCGGCGCAGATTGACTCCGCAATAGAGGCTTCGGTTGTGGAATCAAACTGAATTATTTCATCGGCGCCCATTTTTTTGATGAGTTCGTTGCGTTTCTCGTCTGTATAAACGGTCAGAGCAATTACACGCTCAACCTTCAGCTCGTTTTTAAGATAGGATATCGCAAATGTTCCGACGGGACCTATTCCCTGAACAACTGCGGTGCGGATGCTTGAAAAGTCTATGTTCGCGCGCTTTGCCAGCTGGAACGCGTGTATCGCGGTCGGACCGGGGCAGGCAAAAACGCAGGCGGTGGAAGGAGCAACGTCGTTCGGAATTTTAATCAGATTTTTGATCGGAGCGAAGCTGTACTCGGCATATCCTCCGTGGAAATACGGAGGCTCATTCGGATTGCCTGTGTTGGTGCAAGCCATATTGACGCAGTTTGCGTCGTCACCTGAGAGACAAAGCTCGCATTTCCCGCATGGAACGGCAATGTCCACAATGACGTTGTCGCCTTTTTTGAGTCCTGATTTTGCGCTGTCTTCCTCAGAAATGGCGTCGATACAGCCAACGAATTCATGTCCGATTATCTGCTCGTTTTCAAATCCGAGCTTGCCGTTGTGGATATGAATATCCGTGCCGCACACACCGCTTGCAACAAGCGTCATTCCGGCATATCCTGCAGGCGGCGGAAGTATCTCGTATTCTCTGATTTCGAACGGTTTTAATGCGCCGGTGTAAACGGCGGCTTTGGCTGTTCTTTTCATAACTGTATAATCCTTTCGCATATAATTTTATTTGAAGTCGTCCGGAAGAAATTCCGGACTGAAATTGTCTGTGACATATTTACGAAGAATCGCAAGGTCAAATTGACCTCCCGGACGAAGCTGAGAACCGTGAACCGATACAAGCTCATTTGTGTAATCTTTAAGATAATACAGCTGAATTCCGGATCTTCTTCCGGTTGACGCATTCGTCAGATAATGCGTGAAAAACGGCGTGAAAAGCGGAGAATCGATATAAAGCTCTCCTTCGGGTGATTCAACAATGTCAAAGGTGAAAAATCCGCCGACAAGATTGAAGTTCGCGTGCATGGTTGAAATCATGTTTCCGAGCGAATATATGCAAAGCGTTTTTTTGCCGGATGCGCCGCTTATCCATTCGGCTCGCTGTATTACGTGCGGATGATGTCCGAGTATTACGTCGGCGCCGCAGTCTGCAATGAGCTGAGCAAGCTGAACCTGCTGTGTGGTGGGCGTGAATTTGGTGTATCCGTATGTCCAGGACGTTTCGCTGTAATCGTTGCCCCAGTGCAATGATACAAACACAAGGTCGGCTTTGCCTTTTGCAAGCGCAATCTGACGCTTTATGTCGGTTTCGTTTATCAGAGGAATAATGTGCTTGCTTCCGGGATCCAGCTTCATGTTGTTTGTACCGTAGGTATACGAAAGAAAAGCTATTTTTATTCCTTCATATTCGTATACGCGGATATTGTCATAGTCCTCGGCGTCTTTATATGCGCCGATCAGCAGGACGTCTTTTTTCTCCCAATAGTCGATGGTTTCAAGAAGTCCCTTTTCCTTTGTGTCGAGCATATGGTTGTTTGCAATGTTGACGATATCAAAGCCAAGCTCGACGAGAGTGTCGCCTGCCTGATCCGGCGCATTAAAGTTCGGATATCCGGCAAACGGCCACGACGTTACGCCGACAGGCCCTTCCTGGTTGACGAAAGCGATATCGGCGTCCTTTATGGCTTTTGATATATTGGAATACATAGTATAAAAGTTGTAGCCAGGATGCTGGGCGTCGGCGCGGTTCTTTGCGTCGAGCATTACGTCTTCATGGATTACGTTGTCGCCGGCAGCGAGAAAGTGAATTCGTTTTTCGGATGAAAGAGGAATATCTGCCGAAGGGTCGGTCAGCGTATCGCAGGATGTATCCGAGTCAACTGTTCCGACTGGCACTTCTATCCTGATAATATTTCCGTCCATTTTTACCGTTAAACATGAGCAAAAGCCTGCGATTACAGACAAAAGAACAAGTGTAAATGAGATTATTCGTTTTTTTTGCATATCAGAGAACCAGATCGATTTCAGAGAGCTTTGGCATGGCGGGCGGTGCTTTTGGAACGCGTTTCAGCGGATCGTATTGAAAGCGCCGGCAGCAATACTCGCGGTTAACAATTCCCTTGCGCGAGCAAAGCACGTTGGATTCATCGTTAATTATTGACGCGTTCTCGCAGAAGCAGCAGAGACGCGGCACGTTGTTTTCTTTGTTTTTTTTATTTTTAAACATTTTCTACTCCGGATTTTATTTGTAAAACTCCGGCAAAAACTCCGGAGATATTGTGTTTTTAACGTATTTTATCAGTTGATCGTACGAAATGCTGTTTTTGTAGTACGTCTTTACGCCGTGCTGCGCGGCTAATTCAGAGGTGTAATCTTCAAGCAGATAGATATGGTTGTTATAAAAATTGCCGGGAAAATGAAACATTGTCGGTGTAAAAAGCACGTTTTCAATTACGGGCTTTTCGTCGTCGGTGCGCACTATGTCGAACGAAATAATTCCTCCGACCATGTTATAATCGCGCGCCATTTCAGCCATTAGATTTCCGAGCGAATAAATACAGAGCGTTTTGTTCCCGTCTTTGCCGGTTAACCATTCAACCGGCTGAATAACGTGAGGATGATGACCGATTATTACGTCGACGCCGAGATCCGCCATAAGATTTGCGTATTTAATTTGCTCGCTTGAGGGCTTGAAGCTGTTTTCCTCTCCCCAGTGCACAGAAACGAACACAAGGTCGGCAAGCTCTTTCGCCTTTTTTGTTTGAACGGTTATATCCTCTTCATTAATGTATGGGATATAAAGCGGCGACGATGCGGGTTTTGTCAGCCCGTTTGTTCCGTATGTGTAAGAAAGGAAGGCGATTTTTATACCTGATTTTTCGTATACGCGTATGTTGCTGAAATCGTCGCTGTTGTAATATCCTCCGATAAGCATAACGTCCAGCGTTTTCCAGAAATCAATGGTTTTGGACAGTCCCGATGCGCTGTGGTCAAGCATATGGTTGTTAGCTATGTTTACAATATCGAACCCGAGCTCAACCAAATCGTAGCCCATGTCCTGAGGGCCGTTAAAGCGCGGGTAGTATGAAAATTCCCCGCCGCTCATAAGAGTTTCCTGATTTATGAACGAGATATCGGCCTGAGAAATCAAATCGGCGATGTCGTAATATGTTGGGAGAAAATTATATTTTCGCCCGCCCGAAACCGCTTTTGACTGTGCGTCGCGGACGTTTCCGTAATAAACAATATTGTCTCCTGCGCCGAGAAAAGATATTTTTGTTATAACCGGATCATGCGGTTCCGTGACCGGAGTGTCGGGCGACACAGGCGAGTCTGTCTCATCATTGCGCGGCGCGTTGATACGGTCTGTTACCGGCGCGTCAAAACGGTTTGTTATGACGCATGACGCGGCTGACAGCGTAATTATTATTGATAAAAACAAAAATAAAGCTTTTTTCATAAAAAACAATCGAAATCAAAAAATATAAATCATAAACTGTTGAATCTGCCGATACACAACCATTATATCATGCTTTCCGATAATATTCAAGAGCGTAATCGAAACAAAATGGTCCGAAAAAGCAAAAATGAAAAAATTAACGCAAATAATTTTCGGTCATATATTTACTTGAAGTTTAAATTATGCTATAATATTATTATTCTAAAACATGGCGAGGGGCGGCGGATATGGTAAAAAATCGTCGTAGAATTGGCGGCTTTTTGTTCAGGATATTCGTATTGCTGATTATCTCAGCGATGATGATTTCCGTTCTCACCCCCGGAGTTTGCGCAGCTCGCGGACTTGATGCGTTCAGCGACGTCAAATCCGATGCGTGGTATTATCAAGACATAACGGAAATGACCGCTCTGAAATTTATAAACGGGTATCCTGACGGAACATTTCGTCCGAACGGACGTATGACCTGTGCGGAGTTTATAAAGCTGATAACGGTTGCGCTTGGAATTTACAGTCCGGACGAAGAGAGCACTCTTCCGCCGATCGATATAAACGAAGCCGGAGGAAACGAAAAGCACTGGGCAAACAAGTACGTCAGCGCCGCCTGCGACGCCGGAATTATTGTTGACGCAGACGTTTGGGACGGAAGTTTTGTTTATGATAAGCCAATAACGAGAGGTTATATTGCGAAAATTATCGTCAGGTTGCTTGGACTCAGTACAGACATTCAGAACGGAAGAATGTTTGCGGACGACGCTTCGGTTTATGCCGAGGCGGTTGCTGAAGAATATATTGTTCTCGGATATACTTCCGAATACGGCAGAGAATACCGCGGATACCTCTTCATGACGAGAGCAGAAGCAGCTGCGGTCGTGATGAGAGTTAGAGCGTACCGTGAGAATCCAAAAGAATACCGGACCAAAGCAATTATCAAAAATGCGGAAAATACGACGCTGACTACCAAAAAAGAGCTTATTGATTTCTTTTGCGCAGTAAACAGAAAATGTCCGGCTTCGTTCAAGTTCACCTCTTCGTTCAGCTACCGTGAGTGGCACGACGTATATATGCTTGCGCAGCAGCTTTATCCGGAATATTTTATGTCTACCGGCTTTACGTGCTATTATAAGGACGGATACAATGTTTTCAGTGTGGAGCTTGAATATTCGTCAAGCGTAAGCGACGCGGCTCGAATGATGACTGTTGCCGAAACATATGCGGCGTCTATCGCTCCCGGAATCATTGACGAAAACGCAGATTTTGTTGAAAAACTGCGTCAAATCCACGACTACATTATTTTAAACTGTAAATACGATTACGAAAACTACAAAAACGGCACAATTCCGAGAAAATCATATACGGCATACGGAGTGTTTGCCGAAGGTACGGCGGTATGTCAGGGGTACAGCGCGGCGTTTTCGCTTCTCTGCGCTGAAGCCGGTATAAAAACTGTTTCTGTTGTCGGCACGTCGCCGAACGGTGAAAATCATTGCTGGAATATGGTTTACATAGGCGGGAAAACGTATTACATAGATCCGACCTTCGACGATCCGGTGCCGGATGTCGAGGGAAGTACAAAGTACGAATATTTCATGCTCGGCGCGGAAGAAATGAGAGCCAAAGGATATTCTTGGGACGAAAATGTCTTTACCGCCGATTATGTTAAGTAAATTATCAATGAAGAAAGGCGCAAATAAATGAAAGTACTTCTTACAGGCGGAGCCGGATTTATCGGCTCGCATACCGCAGTTGAGCTTCTTGAAGCCGGACATGAGATTGTCATTGCCGACAATTTCTCAAACAGCAAGCCGGATGTGCTGAAAAGGATTGAAAAAATCAC
>JAQXSY010000107.1 GCA_029219205.1 Bacillota bacterium
TTTATCATCTTCCCCAGCGAGTACTTTTCAGGGAGATGTGAGATATTCTGTTCAGACTCGCGGTTCGACTGCAGATGGGTTTTTGCTCGAAAAAATGCTAAAATTGGCGGTAGATGAAAAATGTTCTTGTTCCCCTTTTTAGAAAAATCCAAAAAACTGCTAAAATGAACCGGTGAACATCTAACGACATCGGTGAACTTGGACGGACACGGAGCGACTCGGAACATGAAAAAAGCCTGACGTATAGCGGCTTTCCTGTACATAGGTGAACACAGATGACAAATGTTCAATGGTGCTCCTAAGCGGTAGGTCGGGTGTTCGAATCACCTCGGGAACGCCAATAAATCCCGAATGTGCAAACATTCGGGATTTTTTTACCTTTTCAATCTTACTTCAAAATATGTCGGCGCATCCGAAAAAATTTTAAATATATTACCTAAACCGTAAGGCATCGATTTTTTCTTTATGTTGATTTGTATAGTCTACCGTGTTATAATATCAAACGAAAAAAGTCTTACTATCATAGAGAAATCAGCCTAAATTTGAAATGGGGAGTAAAATATGCCGTTAACAAATTCAATGTTTATTGAATATCCAAGTAATTTTGATTCGCAGTATAAAAAAGAAGACCCTGCTCCTTTATTCCGGAGGCGGTTTAATATTGATGAGAATTTAATTAAGGCAGAGCTTTGTGTCTGCGGTTTGGGTTATGGAAAATACTATATTAACGAAGAATCAGTCACCGAGGATTTGTTTATTGCGCCTGTAAGCGATTATAACAAGACACTTTGGTATAACTGTTACGATTTAACCGAAAAAATGCGCACAGGCACCAATGTGATTGCCGTAATTTTAGGCAACGGATATTACAATGAGGCTTTTAAAACCGCTTGGAATTTTAATGAAGCAACATGGCGTGATAATTTAAAGTTTGCTTTAAGTTTAAAGCTCACATACAAAGATAAGACCGAAGTTATTGAATCCGACGAAGAATGGAAGTGTAATAACTCCGTTTCCCGTGTACGATATGATAATTTAAGAAGCGGTGAGTATTGGGATTTCAGATACCCTGAAAAATGGTATGCTGTTTCGTTTGACGACAGCTATTGGGAAAATGCTCGCTTTGCCAAACGAATACCCTCGGGATGTTTGAGGGAGTGCCTTTGTCAGCCAATAAGAGAACGCAGACATTATACCCCAATAAACGCTTTTGAAAACCGGGAAGGCGGCTGGGTAATAGATTTCGGTCAAAATATGTCGGGATATGTCCGTATTAGCTTAAAGCAAAAATCGGGAGATATTATTACAATAAAATATACCGAAGAATTAAACGATGACGGTACAAGAAAAACAAATCATATGGATGATAATAATTATTATCCCGAATCAGATTTTCAAACAGATAGATTTATATGCAGCGGCGAAGTTGACACTTTTAAACCAATGTTTGTTTATCACGGATTCAGATATATAATAATTGAAGGCTTGTCACGAAAACCCGATTTGAATGAAATCGAAGCAATATTTGTTTGCCAAGCAGTAAATGAAATTTCGAGTTTCAACTGCAGCGACGAAATAATAAATAAGCTTGATTATATGGGGAAAACCTCATCGTTATCAAATATGTTTTATATGCTTACCGACTGTCCCACAAGAGAAAAATTAGGTTGGTGCAATGATGCAAGAGCATCGACAGAGCAAATGCTCCAAAATTTCGATATTGTTCCGTTGTTCAAAAAATGGCTCATAGATATTTACGATTCCGTTAAAGAAGATGGCTCTATGCCGGGAATAGTCCCAACTGCCGGTTGGGGATATGCTTGGGGCAGCGGACCTATAAGCAACAGTATTTTATTTGAAATTCCGTATAAGGTTTACAGATATTATGATGATGCAAGTCTTTTAACGGAAAGCCTCCAATGTTTCAAAAAGTATTTAGATTACTTAGATACTCATTTAAATGACGACGGTTTAGTTGCATTCGGTTTATGCGATTGGGCAGGTCCGTTTGAAACTCCGCAATCTGCACCGACACCGCTTGAATTTACAGATACTGTGCTTGCAACTGAGTTTTATAAAATTGCAAAAATCTCCGCCGAGCTTTCAAAAAGACAGGATCTGGCAAATGAATTTGAAGAAAAATATCAAAGCTATAAAAATGCATTAATAACAAAATATATTGATAAAGATTCCGGCAGATGCAACGCCGATGAGCAAACTGCGGTTGCGATGTTAATTGTGAATGATTTGTATGATGATTTTGACGCTGTGAAACAGCAGCTCAAAAGTTTAATTGAGAAACACAAATTCCATCATAACTGCGGTATGTTAGGTATTCAGTACCTTTTCTTTGCGTTAAACAAGTGCAACTTGCAAGAATATGCCTATAAAGTCATTACTGCAGCAGACAGACCGTCGTACCGCGAATGGATTGACAACGGTGCTACCACAATGTGGGAAATGTGGAATACCGGTGAGTCAAAGAATCACCATATGTATTCAGGTCTTCTTTCGTGGTTTAACAGGACAATTGCAGGTCTTAATCTTAATCCTAATGAAAACGGTTATAAAAATGCAGTTATTAAGCCGTATTTTTTCAAGGAAATAGAGAATTGTGCAAGCAGTTATAATACCTGTACCGGCGAGTTTAAAATCAATTGGGAAAAAATCAGTAATAATGAAGTGGAGCTTGACTTGACAGTTCCGGATAATGCTGTTCTTGACGTCGGTGAATATACTGTTTCGGGAAAAAGTACAAACAGATATGAGCTTACCTGCGGCAGGCACAAAATTATATGTAAAAAGTAATCGGAGGGAATTATTTGAAAAACAGTTAAAGAGAAAAGCTGGTTTTATGAGCGAATTTTGCTTAACGTTTTTTTCAGGGACAGGAACTGCCAGAATCGGGCGCGGCCTTTCCGGGAATTTCCGGCAAGTTTTTTTGCAGGCGGCACCGGCCGGACAACTGCCGATTTATTATGCTTTTCAGCTATTGCAGCGGTTTTTGTATCTATAAAAAAGACACAATGACATGAAGAATCCGACTATAATTCAGGTACAAAAACAAATATAATATAAAACGGACGCCGGGCGGCAAAACAAGATGCCAATCAGATCATATTTTTTCTCTGCTCTTCCGTGATTTCGGAGAAAAACTGCTCAAATACCGCAAGATACCGTAAGCAACGCCAAAGGAAACGACGTATCAGGCGGCAGGCACAAAAAGCAAGCGGGGCAACCGCCTAAAAAAACTATTTGGAGAAAGCAAAATGAAAGCATTGAAAAAAATTGTAATTGTTCTGCTGGCCACTGCAGCAATTCTGACGGCTGTTTTTCTGGCCGGACGTTACGGATGGAAACTCGGCGGCTTCCGTGCCTGTCAGAGCGCGGGGATTTCATCCGTTGAAGTCAATGAGCAGTCCGTATATATCACGGGGTTCTGTCCCGGCTTGTTCCCCAAGGGTTTCTGCGGTTATTATGCCGAAGAGAAAGACGGTAAACTCTATGTGGGATTCCGCTTCAGCGCCGTGTTCGGCTTCTTTGAGACAGGAGATTTTATAGTCACAATCCCGGTCAAAGGCAAAATCAGCGAGGTTGTCGTGAAAACCAAAATGAATGAATATTCCATCTGGAACGCTCAGACAGGTCCAAGTTTCCCGTCGGAGCGGTATGGCGTCTATGTAAAGCAGGAGTCAAAAGATGAGTATTCCGTTACCATGTCATATACGGGCTTAAGCGGAGAAGCATCCAGTACGGATTGCACTGCTATGGACAGCGGAGAGTACTGCTTTATGGATAACGATATTATGATTGCTTCAAAGGAAGCGAATGCCCCTGTGCCATTTACTATAACAGTAAAAGACGCGGACGGAAATGTCACAGCATCAAAGGTATTTTCTTTTGACGCCGGCATGGAGAAAATGTATCTGACCGTCACCGCAGACGGCCGGATCGTTAAGGACAGCAAAGATGAATGAAAAACATTTTACATACCGGATGCTCGCCTGTGCCGGTGCGTTGATGCTGCCTGCACGCAGTTTGTAATGATATCAGCTATGGCAGCATCCCGCTTGCAGCCGCTTTCTGTATGTTCTTTGCCTCCTGCAATTTCCGTCTGTCTGAGAACAAGCATGAGCAGGAAGGCTCGAAGGAGGAAGACACGCAATGAAAAAGAATAAAACGACACGCTCACAAATTGCACGGCGCTGGCTGCTCGGCTGGACGCTGTTCATAGGCATCGGCGCGGTTGCAGGCGCGACCGGAATGATTTCCGATCCCAGCGGAAAGGCCATGGGTATGGATGGGATGCTTCCGTATTTTCGGGTGCTTCCGTTTGCGGATGTTTTGTTTGAAAACTTTATCTTCTCCGGATTTGCCCTTTTAATCGTGAACGGACTGACCAACCTGACCGCGGCGGCGATGATTCTGCTGAAAAAGAAAATCGGCGTTGTCCTGGGCGGAATATTCGGCGTAACGCTGATGCTGTGGATCTGCATTCAGTTCGTTATCTTCCCTCTGAACTTCATGTCCACCAGCTATTTTGTGTTTGGCTTATGTCAGGCTATTACAGGATACATTGCGTGGGTGTTCGAAAAGCAGGAGGAATTCTCCGTTGATCTTGCGTATTATCCGAACATCGGAACAAACAGAACGCGTCTGGTGGTTTTCTTCTCAAGGATGGGCTATGTTAAAAAGCAGGCCTATGAAACCGCCAACCGGACCGGAGCGCACATTCTTGAGATCAAATCCGCCGAGCGTACCGAAGGTACGTTGGGCTTTTGGTGGTGCGGACGGTTTGCCATGCACCGCTGGGACATGCCCATTGCGCCGATTGAGGTCGATCTGTCCGAATATGAACATGTAACAATCTGTACGCCCATTTGGGTATTCTCTCTGGCGTCTCCGGTACGGACGTTTTGCAGGCAGGCATCCGGAAAAATCAGAAGTGCCGACTATATTTTGGTGCATCATACAAAAGGAGCATACAAAACCGTTTCGGAAGAAATGGATAATCTTTTAGGCATTCATCATACGGAGAGTACCGGTATTCAGTGCAAAATGGGCGTGTTTCAAAAAAGTGAGGCGCATTAAAGACAATGACAAAAAGTAAAAGATTGATTTTGATCGGGCTTGTCCTGCTGTTTTTATCAGGATTAATCGTGTTCTTGTTCAGTTTCAATCAGGAGGGCTTCAACGGCAGCCGCGTCAAAAATCCCGACGCTTATTTGCTGGACATCGAGAGAATGAACGGAACAGATTATCATATTATGGAGTTGAACGAGGGGGATGCTCTTCAGATCCATTTTGAAACGCTGAAGGGTTCTTTGAATATGAAGATAACCGCGCCGGACGGGGCTGCGGTTTACAGCGGAAAAGGAACGGAAAGCACAGATTTTACTGTTAACATCCGCAAAGCCGGCGTTTATACGATCGCAGTTGAGGCAAGTCATGCAAAAGGAATTATTCATATTCAACTGAAAAAACCGTAAAAAAAAATTTACGAACAAATAATAAAGTTGCATATGAACACAAATCTGCTATTGACTTTATCGGCTTTTCGGCTTTAGTTCTTCCAAACAGGCGCAATATCAAATGAACATATTCAGGTACAATGAATACAGCCGGGAACA
>JAQXSY010000108.1 GCA_029219205.1 Bacillota bacterium
ATTTAACGAAAAATAAACATCGAAAAAATACATGAAACATTCAATATCGAAAGGAAATAAAAATTATGTTTAACTATAAATTTGAAACACTTCAGCTCCATGTAGGTCAGGAAAATCCCGATCCCGCAACCGACGCACGTGCAGTACCGATATATGCAACAACTTCTTACGTTTTTAAGAATTCCGCTCATGCAGCAGCACGCTTCGGTCTTGCCGATGCAGGCAACATCTACGGCAGACTTACCAACTCCACACAGGATGTTCTCGAACAGCGCGTTGCCGCCCTTGAAGGAGGCGTTGCGGCTCTGGCGCTCGCTTCCGGCGCGGCGGCAATCACCTATACTTTGGAGGCTCTCGGTCAAAACGGCGGCCATTTTGTAGCGCAAAAGACTATCTACGGCGGCAGCTACAACCTGCTTGCGCACACGCTCCCGAACTTCGGGATTACGGCAACCTTTGTAAATATCCACAATCTTGCCGAAGTTGAAGCGGCTATTCAGGATAATACGAGAGCCATATATATTGAAACTCTCGGAAACCCCAACAGCGATATTCCCGATATCGACGCGCTTGCTTCTCTTGCGCACAAGTACGGACTTCCTCTCATCGTGGACAACACTTTCGGGACGCCGTATCTGATTCGTCCCATCGAACACGGTGCGGACATCGTAGTCCATTCCGCCACAAAGTTTCTCGGCGGTCACGGCACAACGCTTGGCGGCGTAATCGTCGACTCCGGAAAATTTGACTGGACGGCAAGCGGCAAGTATCCCGCAATCGCAGAAGCCAACCCGTCCTATCACGGTATATCCTTTGTAAAAGCGGTTGGTCCTGCGGCATTTGTTACCTATGTTCGTGCGATTTTGCTCCGCGATACCGGCGCGACAATTTCTCCCTTCGCCGCATTTCTGCTTTTACAGGGAATTGAAACCCTGTCTCTTCGCCTGGAGCGTCACGCAGAGAACACAAAAAAAGTTGTTGAATTCCTTACAAACCATCCTCAGGTTGAAAAGGTCAATCACCCGTCTTTGACAGATCACCCCGATCATGAACTGTATCAGAAATATTTTCCGAACGGCGGAGGTTCCATATTCACCTTCGAAATCAAGGGAGCTCAGGCAGAGGCGCACAAATTCATCGACAATTTGAAAATCTTCTCCCTTCTTGCTAATGTTGCCGACGCCAAGAGCCTTGTAATTCATCCGGCAACCACAACACATAGTCAGTTAACCGAAGAAGAACTGGCTGATCAGGGT
Source organism: Bacillota bacterium (assembly GCA_029219205.1). Lineage (GTDB taxonomy): Bacteria > Bacillota > Clostridia > Oscillospirales > CAG-272 > SUG1495. The sequence goes on from JAQXSY010000108.1 coordinate 1,257, forward strand.
ATAAAGCCCAACACCATCCGTCTTTCTATCGGCATCGAACATATCGATGATATTCTTGCTGATCTGCAGCGCGGCTTTGACGCAGTAAAATAATCATTGCAAGCCAAAACAAAACTTCAAAGAAGCCAGAACATCGACAAAGAGCAACCGCCTTATCACGCAAGCCGTGCTGAATATGCGGCAGCCGGTAAGGCAGAATAATGAAAAGCGCCGGTGCCTTAGCTTTTGGCACCGGTGTTTTTTGCAGAGGATAAAATTTCTTTGTATGCCTGCTGAAAAAAAACAGATAATTTTGCGCACAACCTATTGCTTCCGCTGTTTTCACGGCGGCCATCTGTAAATAAAACAGAAATATTGCGCGTCCAAAAGCATCGCTTTCGACGGCTGTCACTCAAATCAAACATGTAATCAATAATTTAAAATTTATCATATTAAAGGAGTTATTACAATGGAAAACAACAGATTTGAACTCAACAAGAATTTGGCGCAGATGCTCAAAGGCGGTGTAATTATGGATGTAACCACACCCGAGCAGGCGAAAATTGCCGAGGAAGCCGGTGCTTGCGCCGTTATGGCGCTGGAGCGTATTCCCGCAGATATCCGCGCGGCGGGCGGCGTTTCCCGTATGAGCGATCCGAAAATGATTAAGGGAATTCAGAACGCTGTTTCAATCCCGGTTATGGCAAAATGCCGTATCGGTCATTTTGCGGAAGCGCAGATTCTTCAGGCGATTGAAATCGACTATATTGACGAGAGCGAGGTTTTATCCCCCGCTGACGATAAATACCATATTGACAAAACCAAATTCGACGTACCGTTTGTCTGCGGCGCAAAAGACCTCGGCGAAGCTCTGCGCCGTATAAACGAAGGCGCTTCTATGATTCGCACAAAGGGCGAGCCGGGTACGGGCGATGTTGTTCAGGCGGTACGCCATATGCGTATGATGCAATCCGAAATTCGCAGAATCGGAGCAATGGCAGAGGACGAGCTGTTCGACACCGCAAAGCAGCTGCAGGTTCCTTATGAGCTGGTACTGTATGTTCACGAGCATAAGAAACTGCCTGTTGTTAATTTTGCGGCGGGCGGCGTTGCCACTCCGGCAGACGCGGCTTTAATGATGCAGCTCGGCGCAGAGGGCGTATTTGTAGGCTCCGGCATTTTCAAATCCGGCAATCCCGCAAAGAGAGCCGCCGCTATTGTTAAGGCTGTAACCAACTTTAATGACGCAAAGCTTCTTGCCGAGCTTTCGGAAGATTTGGGCGAGGCTATGGTTGGAATTAACGAACAGGAAATAGAGCTTTTAATGGCTGAGAGAGGTAAATAAAAAATGCAGATTGCTGTGCTTGCTCTGCAAGGAGCTTTTTTGGAGCATGAGCAGATGCTTGAACGGCTTGGAGTTTCCTCCGTCGAAATTCGTCAGAAGCGTGATTTGGAACGCCCTTATGACGGCATAATTATACCCGGCGGAGAGAGCACAGTGCAAGGTAAGCTTATGCGCGAGCTCGAATTGTTTGATCCGATTAAAGAACAGATTGAACAGGGACTTCCAGTGTTCGGAACCTGTGCGGGACTGCTTTTGCTTGCAAAGAAAATCGAAAACGACGACCGCAGTCACCTTGCGACAATGGATATCACAGCCGTACGCAACGCCTACGGCAGACAGCTCGGCAGTTTTTATACAGAGGCGGATTTCAAAGGTATCGGAAAAATTCCGATGACATTTATACGCGCCCCGTATATTGGGTCGGTTTCCGCCGATACGGAAATATTAGCGTCCGTGGACGGCAAAATTATTGCGGCAAAACAGGGAAATCAATTAGTAACGGCGTTTCATCCCGAACTCAACGGCGATTTATCCGTGCATCGCTTCTTTTTAAAAATGGCAGGTTTTGACCCACAGCCTTGAATTCAAAGAAGCATATAAACAGCTGAAATAAGATAAAAATTAATGATTTTCTAAAAAAGCATCGGAAAACAAGCCTTTTTGTATTAAAAAGTTCCTTGTTTGCTTCGCGTGAATTTAATGCTGTTTAACGAAAGCAATCGGAATGCGTGAAATCGGTTTAATCATGTCTCTTTTTCCGTCCCGTTTTTAACCTATATTCGCACAAAAAGCACAACATTATGGAAAAATCCTGTGTTGTGCTTTTTTATTGACGTCAAAAGCGGCAAAACATCGCCTGACATTGTGTTTTGAAATTTGTTTATTCCGTTTGAAACAAAAAATTAAATTTATCCGTATTAAATTTATCCGTTGACAAACCCAGACTATTGTGATAGTATATACTATAACGATAGTCTGGGGGATAAAATGATGCAAAAACTATTTGACAGCGAATTTAAAATAATGGAGTTAATCTGGGCAAATGAGCCAATCAGCGCCAAAGAATTAAGCGTTCTTGCAGACAAGGAATTTTCGTGGAATAAGAATACTACATATACGGTAGTCAAAAAAATTGAAGCGAAAGGCTATATTAAACGCACCGATCCGGGTTTTGTCTGCACGTCTCTTATATCAAGAGCGGATGTTTGCAAAAACGAAACAAAAGGATTAATCGACAAGCTTTTTAAAGGATCGAGAAAAGCGCTTTTTTCCGCATTGATTGAGGATGAAAATCTGACCCGGGACGAGATCGACGAGCTTCGCGATTTAATAAATAAAAGGTGACGTATGCTCGGGGAAATATTTTACTGGATATTCAATATGAGCATAGCGGCAACAATTTGCGGAATACCGATTCTTTTGATTCGTTTTATCAAAAAAATCCCGCGCAGATACTTTGTATGGCTTTGGGCAATTCCGTTTGTCAGAATGCTCATTCCGGTTGGCATATCAAGTAAATACGGAATTATGGCGCTGATATCCAGATTTACTACGAAAACGGTTACTGTTCATGAGTTAAGCGGCGGCTCTGCATTAACAATGATGAATCACGTTATGGGAGCGAACAGTTATTTCCCTATCACTTATAAGAAAAATCTCCTTGAAAAACTGTTCGGTATCGTTTCTGTTGTTTGGATCGTCACAGCCTTGGCGGCAATATTTGCTTTGTTTATCATTTATTTCGTGACAATATACGAGATAAAAGACGCACGCTTGCTGAAAGAGAATATATATCTTTCGGATAAAATCCGGACGCCCTCGGTTTACGGCATTATAAAGCCTAAAATCGTTCTTCAAAGTGAATATCGGGAATGCGAACTTGACTATATTCTCATGCACGAAAAGGCGCATATCAAAAGATGCGACAATCTTTTAAGAACGGCGGCATTGATTATCGTGTGTTTACATTGGTTCAATCCTTTTTCGTGGCTTTTTTTGAAATTGCTGTACTCAGACATTGAGCTTGCCTGCGATGAAGCGGTGCTCTCAAAATGCAGCAAAGAACAGAAAAAGGAATATGCCCGGGCGCTGCTGTCGACAGTCGAACAAACAAATGTATTTGCCGCTTCCTTTGGCGGCGCAGCAATCCGAATCAGAATCCAAAATATACTGTCCTACCGGAAGCTTTCCGCAATTTCCGCAATTACGTTTTCGGTGCTGCTCCTATCTGTTGCCTATATACTTCTCACAAACGCATCGTGAAAGGAAATTTATCGAAATGAAAAACAAATCATTCGGAATTTTTTATCTGTTTTCCGTTTTAGGTATTCTTATCGCCTCTTTTTATCCCGTTTATATGGGCGTTTCGGTCGTGTCTGATATGATCCGTTTCGGTACTGTATATGCAGAGGATTATCCGAAATACATCATACCGTATACCCCAATCGCTCTGTCTGTGATTATCGGCGTTGTTTTCATGCCGATATTTATGAAACTTCTGAAAAAATTCGCGCTTCTCGTCGGTTCATCGGTTTCTGTTGCGGTCTTCTTTGTATCCGAACTGCTTCTTGAAAGTATGGTTACTGTAACAAGAACCGTTACAGGCATATTTTCAAAACTGGAAGACTGGCAGATGTATATGTGCTATGTTTCTCCGGACGCTTTTGAAGAAAGAACCTGGACGGAAGTTGACGTTCTGATGGGAGAATACAGTCCCGCTTTCAAGCTTCATTTTTACATTATATCCGTCGTACTTATAATATCAATTCTGAACTGCTTTTACGGCTTTGCAAAAATGATTAAAACAGGCGACAACAGCCGCCGCAAATCGCTGATTATCCAAGCTGCCGCAAGCGGCGCTTTTCTTGGAATGTGCATTTGGGCTTGCTTTACCGCTTTTTACAGAAACGGTAATATCAGGGTTTCTGCGCTGTCGGCAGTTCTGATGATTATATTTTTCGTGCTTTTCGGAGTCACTTCGGGAATATATGTCGCATCGTTTACGATCAATAAGAAAAAGGGACTTTCGGTCGTTCTTCCTTCGGCAGTCGCTTCGGTTGTCACTCTGATAATGTACGTCGGCGAAATGATATTGCTCAGCGGTCATCTTTACCGTTTCGGAAAAGGATTCTTTTTTGAAGGAATTCCCGGCATCGTACTCGCACCCGCCGATATTGTTGTCATTCTTGTTTCCGGCGCAGTTACAGCCATGATTTCACATTTTGTCCGTAATAAAAACACATAAGTTTTAACTCAACACCTTTACCCCGGCAGGCATATTCCAAAACCTTAAACAATACTTCAGACGCGCGTTATAAAATCAGAGAGTATTGACTTTCCCGCAAAAGTACTGTACAATTAACTGGAAATAATTTAAATAACCGGATTTCAAGCTCATCCGATATTGTGCACGACGGATCTTGAATGCCTTATGCATCCGGATTATCGGACGGCTTTTTGCGGAAACGTATTCTGCTTCGGATCTGTTCCGCTTTTTGTGAGGAGGTTTTACAGATGAATTTATACGAAAGACCGCTGGTAAATCAGAATATGCTTCAGATTACCTCATATGAGGTATTGGGCAAGCTGCCCGATCCGTTTCTCTGCAACGACGGACACCGTATTTCTTCTCCCGACGAATGGCCGGCGCGTCGGAAGGAATTGTACAAAACCGTAATTGAACTGCAGTACGGCGTTATGCCGCCGAAAAATGAGGTGATTGAGGTTGAAACTCTGTACCTCGGAAGAAACGCCAAAGTGTATAAAATTAAAGCCGGTCCCGCGTCTCACCCCGTTACCTTTCGTCTTAAGCTGATTATGCCTGATAATGTGAAGAATCCTCCGGTCATCGTGGACGGAGATTTGTGTTTCCAGTACGCTATGGATAAGGAGTGGCTGAACGCGGCGCTGGACCAGGGCGTTGCATGGGCTTTGTTTGACCGAACGGAGCTGGCGCGTGATATAAGGGGAGAAGGACGCTGTATCGGACAGCTGTATGAAGCCTATCCGGAGCTGACGTGCGGTTCGCTTGGAGCATGGGCATGGGGATATTCAAGGGTGGTCGACGCGCTTGAGATCATCGGCTTGACTGATATGAACTGCGTCGCGTTTACCGGACACTCACGCGGAGGAAAAACCTGCGCTCTGGCCGGGGCTTTGGATGAAAGAGCCGCCATTGTCAATCCGAACGCAACATGCGCCGGCGCTTGTTCCTGCTATCGCTTACATGTTGACGCGACATACGAAGGTACATATTCCTGCCGCTCCGAGCGGTTGGAAGAGCTGTGGAATATTTCCGGTTTATGGTTGGGGCCTGAAATGGGCAAATATGCCCTGAACGAAGGAGCGCTTCCGTTTGACTGCCACGAACTTAAGGCGATGATTGCGCCGCGCACTCTGTTTTTGTCCGAAGCGGCAGGTGATATATCGTCAGGTCCCGTCGGCTCATGGAAAACGACGATGGCCGCAAAAGAAGTATATTCCTTCCTCGGCGCCGAGGATGAGCTCTTCTGGTACTTTCGTCCCGGCAGGCACGCTCACGCCGTTGAGGATGTGGAAATGCTGGTCTCGCTTATAAAACGCAGACAAAACGGCAAAGAGGGCTTTGACAGCAGCCGTTTCTTTAATCTTCCTTTCAATCCCGAAGGTCTTGAGCCTTCATTATATGACTGGAGAGCACCGGATTTAAAGTAACGCGAATACTCATACCCGAGCAACGCTAAAATCAGCCAAACGAAACAGTACCCGCATTTTTTCACAAACATTAACGAAAAAACGGAGATAGTAATGAATCGGATCAGAGTAAAATATTCACATTTTTTACCGTCGGCTCTGTTGGAAGAGTTAAAAAATCATTATGATTTGCCTGCGGATTCCGAGTGTATATTTTTCAAATCGGGATTAAACGACATATATAAAATTATTTCGAAAAACGGCACTTATTTTCTGAGAATATCGTTATGCAGCGTGTATAATACACAGCAAATTGAAGAGGAAATTCAATTTGTTCTTTACCTTTTATCGTCCGGACTTTCAGTAGTTGAACCGGTTTCACTTAAAAATAATTCTTATGTTCTGGAGCTTGACGCACCAGAAGGTATGCGCCAGGCCGTAATGTTTCGCGGTATTGAGCATGATCCGTCGGGTGATGCAAATGTGAAAATGAAAAATCTCGGAAAGCTTATCGCGCAGATACATTTGTCCTCGCTTTCTTTTCGAGAAAATTCCGTTCGGCCTTTGATAAATGATAAGATGCTGGTTGAAGAGTCTTCCATATTGCTTACCCCTTTTTTGACGAATCGCCCCGACGATCTCGATTTTCTGAATAAAACCGCAAAAAAACTGTGGTCGTCAGTTGATTCAATGCTTTCAAAACAACCCGGCGCCGCCGGCTTCTGTCACGGCGACGTACAGCCGAACAATTATTTTTTCAACGGTGAATCGCCGGTTCTTTTTGATTTCGATTGCATGGGCCGTGGGTACTTTGCATACGATTTAGGCGTTTTACTCTCAAACCTGACGTTTCTGGATAACGAAATATATCAAAATCCTCTTTGGCATTCCGTAATTGACGGATATCGAAGCGTTCGCGCACTGAATGATGATGAGGAAAGGGCAATTTTCATTTTTGCAGCATTGCATATGCTTAGAGTTCTGTCTTATCATGCAAAATGCAGAGAACAAAATCAAGGCGCGTTTTATTATATGACGGACAATCATTTAAATACTTTTTTCGAGGCATACCGTCGCCTGACAGTTCTTGCAAATGATAAAGGAGCCCTGAATATTCTTTAACTCGTATTACCTTTTTTGTATCTTTTATTATACGGAATTTAAAAATCCGAACCTTTTTTTCCGAAGGAAAAGAGGCTCGGATTTTTCTTTCAGAGTTCCTTTATAAAAAATCATGTTTTCCGGCCGGCGTATGTCTCAGGCTTCCTGAAAATAATAGTTCAGTTTATTATCCAAGCGTTAACAATTTATACTTTATACATTCACATTTTTGTTATAAAATAGATTTGATTTTTTGAAATCAGACATTTTTATACAGGTTGGTGTTTATGAATACCCTTATTGAAATAGCGGTCGCGCTCACTGCCGGACTCATGCTTTCACGTTTAACGAAGCTTGTAAAACTGCCTGCCGTTACTGCATATCTTGTCGCAGGCATTCTTATCGGTCCGTTCTGTCTCGGACAGCTCGGCGTCGACGGCTTAGGTTTTATTTCTTTTGAAGCGACTGAAAAGCTCAGTATCATCTCAGACGTCGCGCTCGGATTTATTGCTTTTTCAATCGGAAACGAATTCAGAGTTCCGCAGCTCAAAAAAATCGGAAAACAGGCCACCGTCATCGGAATCGTTCAGGCTCTGACCGCAACGCTATTTGTCGATATAGCTCTGATCATTCTGCATTTCATTATACCTGATAAGATTTCAATTCCCTCCGCGATTATTCTCGGAGCAATCGCAACCGCAACCGCTCCCGCCGCAACACTTATGGTAGTTCGTCAGTACAAAGCGAAAGGCAAGCTCACCGACATACTTCTGCCTGTCGTTGCGCTTGACGACGCTGTGGGGCTTGTCGTTTTTGCGGTTTCCTTCGGAATCGCGCGTGCGATGATCGGAGGAGAAATCAGAATAGTCAACATTATTCTCGAGCCTCTGATTGAAGTCGTTCTTTCTCTTGCGCTCGGCGCGGCAATGGGATTTATACTCAACTTCTTTGAGAAATTCTTTGAATCGAATACACGCCGTCTCTGCATGATTGTCACATTTGTCATGGCAACCGTCGGACTTTCCATGATTGAATTCAATATCGGGGACATACATATCGCGTTCTCTTCCCTGCTTGTATGCATGATGCTCGGAACCGTGTTCTGCAATATTTGCAAATATTCGGAAGAGCTTATGGAAAAAACCGACAAATGGACTGCTCCGCTTTTTGTGCTGTTTTTTGTTATAAGCGGCGCCGAGCTTGAGCTCAGCGTCTTCAAGGACGGCGCGATAATCGGTATAGGACTTATATTCATTTTATTCCGTTCGCTCGGTAAATACATCGGCTCTTTCGCCAGCGCAAAGGCTACTGGATGCGACGAGAATATCGTTAAATATCTTGGTATAACCCTGCTTCCCCAGGCCGGAGTCGCGCTGGGAATGTGCTTAAAAGCGTCCGCTCTAGGAAATTCCGACGGCGCACTCATACGCAATATCGTACTGTTTGCGGTTCTTGTCTACGAGCTTATCGGACCGTATCTCACAAAAGTCTGCCTGATTAAATCCGGCGATATTTCACCGAAAGCCGATAATCCGAGAAAAACCAATTCAAACGCAGCCTGATAAACAATATTACGTATTATTGAGGTTGTAATCTTAATTTAAAGCTCAAAAAACGCATGCCGCCGTTCTTGAATCCTCGGCGGTATGCGTTTTTTTTCAATATTACGAGATTATTTCACAATGAACGGACGCATTCGAAGCGCTGTGTCAGGCGAATACGGCGCCGGAACGGAAAGCGCGTACAGTCCCTCTGCTTTCAGAGCGGTTTCAAAGCAGTTTCGCGATTCTTCCGGCAAATGCTTGTAGTCCGCCGGCTTTGTGAGAATTTTTACCGACGACGTCCGGCGTATCTCAGAGAGAATCTCACATCCGGTCTTATTTGCCGCAAGCAATGTTGTGTATCCGGGAAAACGTCCCACATCATCGTAGCTCACACCGACTGCCGCGTTCAGCGTCATGCGGCGAATACGCGCGTCCGTAAGATGCTTTGCGGAACATTCTTCAAAATAACCTTGTATATCTGCCGACGTCCATGCCGCGTCGTACATTCTTCCTGCCTCGCCGGCGCACTCCGCCGCTTTTTCGTACGAACCCAAACGCAGAGCTGCCAAAATCGCAGAACCGATATTCTCCAGTTTTGCCGGAGAACCGTATTTTAAACATAAATTATACGATTCTTCCGGAACAAGTTCGGCAAGACGTTCATAATCGCCGGCGGCAAACGCCTGTCTGGCTTTTGTTGCGGAAAAATCCGGCTCGCGTTTGTGTGTAAAAAGACTGATTTTTGAGTCAATGCGTTTAACCGCCTTAATATATTCAACCGCCAGAATATCGTTTGGAAGCACCGGATATCCCTCGCCGAAAGTACTTGCGTAAACCTCCTCTCTCAGTCTGATTTCGGATGAACACGTATTTCTTTTTTTCTCCGAATATGCTTTCAGAAATTTGTCGGAGAGAATGTTTTCCGCGCATTTTTCGTATTTTATCAGCTCCCCGGTGCTGCTTCCGAAGCACAAAGCGTCAACCGCGCCGAGACCGCTTGCAATGCGTACGGCGCATGATGCAAAATGTTCCGCCCCGGAGCACGACCACGGAAACGGAAGCTCAAGAACAAGGTCCGCTCCGCATTTTACAGCAACTTCCGCACGTTCATATTTCGGAATAACCGCCGGCTCTCCGCGCTGCACAAAATTACCGCTCATAAGCGCAATTACGGCCGTATCTGCTCCAAAAGTTTTTTTTATCAGTTCAAGCTGTGATTTATGTCCGTTGTGAAAAGGATTGTATTCACATATAACAGCAACTTTTTTCATTTTTCTCCGTCTTTTTAACAAAAATTGAAATTTGTCTTGTAATATTCTAAAAATCGGTGTATAATGCTAAATGTACTATGTTTATTTTTTTGGAGGAAATAATTCAATATGAACGTACTCGTTGTTAACGCCGGAAGCTCGTCTTTAAAGTATCAGCTTTTTGATACGGCTACCGGTAAAGTTAAAGCAAAAGGTATTTGCGAACGCATCGGTATAGACGGCAAAATCGAACACAAGCAGGCCGACGGAACAAAGACTGTCAAAGAAATTGAAATGCCCAACCACTCCGTAGCAACACGCGTGCTTGTTGAAACGCTTACCGACCCCGAAATCGGATGCATCAAGAACATGAGCGAGATTGAAGCAGTCGGTCACCGCGTTGTCCACGGCGGTCCGTACTTCTTCCAGAGCGTGCTCGTAACCGATGAGGTTATCAAGAAGCTTGAGCTTTGCCGCGATTTCGCTCCGCTTCACACCGGCGCTCATCTTATGGGTCTTAAGGGATGTATGGATGAAATGCCCGGAGTACCGCAGGTGCTCGTATTCGACACCGCTTTCCATCAGACAATGCCCGAAGAAGCATATTTCTATCCGATTCCTTATAAAATGTATGAAAAGTACAAAATTCGCCGCTACGGAGCTCACGGTACCTCTCACCGTTATGTCAGCGGAGAAATGTGCAAAATAATGGGACGCACAGAAGGAACCAAGATCATAACCTGTCACCTTGGAAACGGATCATCGATCTCCGCCGTTAAAGACGGTAAGGTTATCGATACAAGTATGGGATTCACGCCTCTGGACGGCCTTGAAATGGGAACACGCTGCGGCTCAATCGACCCTGCGATTGTAACATATATCATGGAGCGCGAAGGTTTAACGCCCGCCGAAATGAACGAATTCATGAATAAAAAGTGCGGTTTCCTCGGAGTTTCCGAGATATCTTCGGACAGCCGCGATATCGAAAAAGCAGCAGCCGAAGGTAATCCAAAGGCAATTCTGGCAACCAAAATTCTTGCATACCAGATAAAGAAGTATATCGGCGCATACACCGCAGCAATGGGAGGCCTTGACGCCATAGTATTCACAGCTGGACTCGGCGAAAACAACCCTCAGCTCCGTCAGCGCGTTTGCGGCGATCTGGGCTGGCTCGGCGTTGAAATCGACGAAGCCGTCAACGCTGAAGCTCACCATCAGCCCAACACAATCAAACTTTCGACCGACGCTTCCAAAGTGCTCGTTTACCTCATTCCCACAAACGAAGAGCTTGTTATCGCAAACGACACCGAGAAGCTCGTACGCGGATAAACGAATAAACCCGCCGTTACAGATTATTCTTCAGTATACCACACAAAACACTGCAATGTCAACAACGGCGCAGGCATAAATCAAGACCGGATGGTAAATACCATCCGGTCTTTTTAGTTTTATTCTGAACGAAGGGCTTCAACCGGATCCTTTTTCGATGCAATTCCGGAGGGGATCAGTCCGGCTATAAAGGTCAGCGCCATGCTTATAAGCACAAGAACCACGCAGGCCATAGGTTCAAGAAACGCGTTGATTGCGCTTATACCGCTGAGCGCATGAACAATCATGCTGATCGGTATGCAAAGCAGCAGCGATATGCCGATTCCTATCATGCCGGCGCAGAAACCGATTATCAGAGTTTCGGCGTTGAACACACGGGATATGTCGCGCTTTGACGCTCCGATCGCACGAAGTATGCCGATTTCCTTTGTTCTTTCAAGAACGGATATATAGGTTATTATGCCTATCATTATTGAAGACACAACAAGCGAAACGGATACAAATATAATAAGTCCGTAAGAAATTGCGTTTATTATGTTTGTTATTCCCGACATGAGCAGCGCAATGTAGTCTGTGTACGAAATCTGCTTTTCTTCCTCAACAGAGCTGTTGTATTCTGCGATAAAATCAGCGATTTTATCCTTATCCTCAAAAGTTTCCGTGTAAATATTGATACGGCTCGGCTTTGAATAGTCTGCAACTCCAAGTTTCTCCAGATTTTTCTCAAGCGTCGATTCCGACGTCTCCGAAAGCATATATTTATCGTAGCAGACTGTCAGCACCGCTGTGTCGGTTGAGTTTGTGTATTTTTTATCAAATATTTCCGCAACGACCGCATAGCCTCTTTCCTCACTTCCGGATTCGGACGCATAAAGCGTTCTTGCATTCTTTTCAGCAAGAACATACACCGCATTGTCAAGCACGTCGCTGTCCGCCGACATAAGGTACATAACCGCGTCTTCATAGCTCATGGTCGTCGCGCTGCTCCAGTCGAACGCAACGAACCCGACCTTTTTCTCCTTTGTGTCAAGACTTCCGATTATCTGATTTATCATCGCATTGAGAACGTCCTCTGGCGGCGTTGTCATAAGATTTTCTATCTCAGCTTCCGCTTGCTGCTTATAATTTTCCGTAATTACTTTTGTAAAATATTCTTTGAGCATCAGACGCAGCTCGTCGTCTGTATACGTCTCAAGATACTTTTGCATTTCTTCCTCGGGCATACCGTACGAAGCCGAAATCGTGCTGATTATCTTGTCGCGGCTGTCGTACTCCTTCATGTAGTATTCGAGCATGGAATCAAGTTCCGTCTGATTCGGCTCTGAAAGAATCTTAAGGTAAAGCTCGGTTTTTTCTTTATCGGTAAGCGAAGCAAAATATTCCCGGATTTTTTCCGCCTTATACCAGTCGGTGGGCTCGTCTACCTGATCACCGACAAACGGCAGACCTGTAAATATGTCGCGGTTTGCATTTTTTTCGTCCTTTTGGGCAAGGACGACCTCGCTCTTGTTCACCTTGTCAATAACGTATTCGGTAAGCGCGCAGGTGTATCCGAAGGTTCCGGATATGGCGGTTGCCGCAGCGCCGCTGTTCGGACGTATTACTCCGCATATTTTCAGCTCGTATGCGTTATTAAGCTTCAGCTCCATCAACGCCTCGTCATCGCTGATATTTTTCCACACGCCGTCGCCGTCGCTGTCTGAATAGTAATCCGCGTCTGTCAAAAGACGAAAGCTTATCTCGCATACGTCGGCATAGTCTATTGACCTGTCCTGAAATTCAATCGTTTCGTTCTTCATTACCGCCGAAAAAATACTCTTAATCTCTTCGTCCGGTATCATACCGAGAGCGTAAAACGCCATGTCGGAAATTTCGTTGTTCTTGTCGAGTACAAGAACGATCTCGTTTGCGTTTTCCGGCCATTTTCCGTATACGAGATCATACTGATCATATATCAGATCGGAAACAAGCGCGCCGTTTTTGCCCGGAAGAATTTCTTCCCACATATTCATCATCGGCATATTCTGCGCCATCGGATTTGCATCCAGAAATGAAGCGCTGCCGGACTGTGAACCGAAAATTTTACCGAACATTTCCGATATATCTGTGTTCAGAAACTTTCCGTCAGTGCCCTTAACATAGGTATTGAGAGATACCGGATACAGATACTGTACCGACGATATGCTTTTGAGTATCGCTTCTCCGTCGTCAGACGCCATCTGTTCTTCAAGATATTTTTTGAAACTGCCCAGGTCGTTCTGAGTCGCCTCAACATTGACCATCGCATTAAACATTTCATACATACCCGAGTTTGCGTATACGGCGTCCTGATCATGCTGCTTTGCCGCCCCGCCTCTTCCGGAGCCCATAGCCGACAACAGCGACGAATAGTCCGCCTGCTCCGCTTCAAGCGTCAGCGGATAAGATGAAATCGTATCCCTTTGCACCTTGTTTATATACGCCTGAACGCCGGTTGACATTGCAAGTATCGGCGCGATGCCAATTATTCCTATGCTGCCGGCAAACGAGGTCAGCAGAGTTCTCGTCCGTTTTGTCATCAGATTGTTGAAAGAAAGGGACAGCGCCGTGAAAAACGACATGGATGTGCCGCGCGTTTTTTCCTGCTTCTTTTCCGCTTCGGCGTCGCGTTTTATTTCTTCGTCAGTATACGGAAGCGTGTCTCCCGTAACGCTGCCGTCAAGCAGGCTAACTATTCTTGAAGAATATTTTTCCGCCAGCTCGCGGTTGTGTGTAACCATAATTATCAGGCGGTCTTTTGATATTTCCTTAAGCAGCTCCATAACCTGAACGCTGGTTTCGCTGTCGAGCGCACCGGTCGGCTCGTCGGCAAGCAGAATATCCGGATCGTTGACAAGCGCACGTGCGATCGCCACACGCTGCATCTGTCCTCCCGACATCTGATTCGGCTTTTTTCTTATCTGATCACCGAGTCCAACCATTCTGAGCGCTTCTTCTGCGCGCTTCCGCCTCTCCGCCTTTGAAACGCCGGATAAGGTAAGCGCAAGCTCAACGTTTGCAAGCACCGACTGATGAGGAATCAGATTGTAACTCTGAAAAACAAAACCCACCGAATGGTTTCTGTAAGAATCCCAGTCCCGGTCGGAAAATTCCTTTGTCGATTTGCCGTTTATAACAAGATCGCCGGACGTGTATCTGTCAAGTCCGCCTATAATATTCAGCATCGTCGTTTTTACGCAACCGGAAGGGCCCAGAATCGACACGAACTCACTTTTTCTGAACGCAAGGCTGACGCCGCGGAGGGCAGCCACGTCTGAATCTCCCACGGTATAATTTTTTACTATATTTTTTAGCTGAAGCATCTTTTTTCTCCGTTTTAAATAATAACGCATTTATTCTATCACAACAATACCCTCTTCACCACCTCGGACTGTAATTATTTTATGAATTTTCTTGAAAATGATTGTAAAAATTTTTTATTCGTATTAATTGACAACAAATGCGTTCTGTGATACCATAAATCACATAGAAATATAATGTATGGTTTTAATTTAAGCTATTTTTTCAACACGAGGTTAGGCAATGGATCTATCAAAAATGACCGCCGGTCAGAAAGGGATTATTACAGTTGTAGGCGGAGAAGGCGCGCTGAGACATCGTCTGCTGGATATGGGACTGATTCCGGGAACCGCCGTATCCGTAATAAAGGTAGCGCCTTTGGGCGACCCAATGGAGATCAGAGTCCGCGGTTACGAGCTTACGATCAGACGCAGCGACGCAGCTCTCATTGAGGTTGAAAACGGAGGCGACAAAAAATGACATTCGCTTTGGTCGGAAACCAAAACTGCGGAAAAACAACTCTTTTTAACGCGCTTACCGGCTCAAATCAGCATGTCGGAAATTTCCCGGGCGTCACGGTCGACAGCAAAGTCGGCGAAACACGCGGAGCAAAAGGTCATTCTGTCGTGGACCTGCCGGGTATATATTCGATACGTCCGTATACCGCGGAAGAAAAGGTTGCGCGCGATTTTATTCTAAATGAAAAGCCGGACGGCATAATAAATATTGTAGACGCAACGAATATCGAACGAAATCTCTATCTGACGCTCCAGCTGCTCGAGCTGCGAATACCGACCGTTCTCGCGCTTAATATGATGGACGAAGTACGCGGAAACGGCGGTTCCATCGACGTTGACGAAATGTCGAGACTTTTAGGTATTCCGGCTATTCCAATATCAGCCGCAAAAAATGAAGGCATCGCGGATCTGATTAAATGCTCAATTCAAACCGCAGAAACAAAACAGCTGCCGTCCGTTCTTGATTTTTGCCCGTCCGGACCGGTTCACCGCTGTATTCATGCCGTTTCGCATATTATTGAGGATCATGCCCAGCGCATAGGCGTTTCCCCAAGATTTACCGCATCAAAACTAATTGAAGGAGACGATAACGAATTTATCTCCTCCCTTTCGCTTTCGCAGAATGAAACCGAACTGATCGAACATTCCGTTATCGAAATGGAAAACGAACGCGGGCTGGACAGGAATGCGGCGCTTGCGGATATGAGATACAATTTTATTGAAAAAGTATGCCGCCGCACCGTCGTAAAATGCGTTGAAAGCCGCGAGCGCCGCCGAAGCGTTCGCATTGACAATATTGTAACAAACAAATACCTTGCGCTGCCGATTTTCTTTTGCGTAATGATTCTGATTTTCTGGCTGACATTCGGAGTAATCGGAAAATTCCTTTCAGACCTTCTGACGCTCGGCATTGATGCGCTGACCGAGATTGCCGACGAAGCGCTTTACGCATACGGAATAAATGAAATCGTACACAGTCTGATTATTGACGGAATTTTCGCCGGCGTCGGAAGCGTTCTTTCATTCCTTCCCGTAATCGTTGTGCTGTTCTTCTTTCTCTCAATACTCGAAGACACCGGATATATGGCGCGCGTTGCGTTTGTTATGGACCGGCCGCTCCGTTTTCTCGGACTGTCCGGAAAAAGCTTTGTTCCGATGATAATCGGCTTCGGCTGCTCGGTTCCCGCAATAATGGCCACTCGTACTCTCTCAAGCGAACGCGACCGTAAAATGACGATACTGCTAACTCCTTTTATGAGCTGCTCTGCCAAAATTCCGATCTATTCCGTTTTCTGCGCGGCGTTCTTTCCGAACAGCTCCGCATGGGTAATGACCGGTTTGTATTTCACCGGAATCCTCCTCAGCGTTTTTATGGCGGCACTGCTCAACCATACGGCTTTTCGCGGCAAACCCGTTCCGTTTGTAATGGAACTGCCAAACTACCGTTTTCCATCCTTCAAGAGCGTCGTGCTTCTTATGTGGGAAAAGGCACGCGATTTTCTCCAGAGAGCGTTTACCGTTATTTTCCTTGCGTCGATTGTTATCTGGTTTCTCGGCGCGTTTGATACGCGTCTTAATCATGTCAGTGACAGCTCGCAAAGCCTTCTTGCGCTTATCGGAAAACTCATAGCGCCTGTTTTTACTCCTCTCGGCTTTGGCGACTGGAGAATTGCAACTTCGCTGATTGCCGGTTTTACCGCCAAAGAAGCAGTTGTAGGTACTCTCGGTATACTTGTCGGAAACGGAGCTAAGCTTGAATCGGTTCTTCCCGCCTTCTTTTCAGTTCCGACAGCGCTGAGCTTTCTTGTTTTCACTCTGCTGTATACCCCATGCGTCGCAGCCGTTGCCACAATAAAGCGCGAGCTTAATTCAACGGTAAAAACGATAGGCGTTATTATTGTCCAGTGTGCGATCGCTTGGATATGTTCGTTTATTGTCATTAATGTTGCAGCCTTGATATTTTAAGTCTTTCACGTCAGTGAAATCCGCTTTTTAAGCTTCAAAATAATCAATTAAATCAGATACATAAGAAAGGATCCGGCGCGCAGCCTTTCTGCCTCGCCGTACGGATCAGCCATGAACATACTTGTCAGCGCATGTCTTCTCGGAGTAAACTGCCGTTACAGTGGAAAACGCGCGGAAGTTGATTCCAAGCTGAAAAAACTCATAAAAAAACACAACATTATTCCGGTCTGCCCGGAAATTTTCGGAGGGCTTCCGACGCCGCGTGAACCGGCGGAGATAAACGGAGAACGCGTAAAATCGACAAGCGGAAAAGACTTTACGGACAGCTTTTTACGCGGTGCCGGCGAAGTTTTGAGGCTGGCGGAGCTGTTTGAATGCCGTTATGCTCTGCTCAAGGAGCGAAGCCCTTCCTGCGGGCACGGCAGAATATACGACGGTACGTTTTCGTCGGCGCTTACCAACGGCGACGGAATATGCGCCAAGGCTTTGTCTGACGCAGGAATACGTGTTTTCGGAGAGTCCGAAATAGACGAGCTTATTTTGCTCTGTGACATTGTGTGAGCGACGGCGCTCTCTATTGACACAAAAAAAGGCTTCTTACCGGTTTGAAACCGGCTTGAAGCCTTTTTTATTTGTAATGATTTTATTTTTTAAGAGGGAATCTGAACTCGCGCTCTGTCTGAACCGCCGTTGCGGTTACCGTAAGCTTTGCATCCTTGTCCGTCAGATAGTGAATAGTATATCCGGTCAGCCACGTTCCGCTGAATTTAAGCTCATAGCTTTCGTCCTCGTATTCTGCTATCAGGTTGAAATTCTTGTCATAATGACGCGCTTTTTTGCCGTTGAATTCAATATAGTCGCCTGCATTTGCCGTTATATTGTAGCCGAGTTTACGGTCGGATCCGAACCAACCGCCGTAGAACGCGATCCCGTATATTTTTCCGTTTTCGTCGGGATATCCCACTCTTATCCTCATATTTAAAGGTTCAACCACGCACGGAATTTTCGGATCTGTCGATGATTTATCCAGGACAATAAGACATTTGTGCTCAACAAATTCGCCTTTCTCGTCGGACGACGACTCATAACCTGCCGTGCCGCTTTCGGTTACCAGTTTGTTCTCACGGTATCCGAGGTCGTGTTTGTAAACAGACATTTTACTGAGTATCCATTCATCCTCGGTCTTTTCAAGATGCCAGTCCGAATGTTCCTCGCGCATAAGCTTTTTTACGTCTTCGGTCACAACGCCTGCAGCACGGAAATCGATCCAATTTTTAATTAAGTCAAGATATTCCCCTGTTCTGCCGTTCGGACAACCGTCATAATAGATACAAAGTCCTGCGTCAAAAGCAACAGTGCGCGAAAGAATGAATTCCATAACCTCCGGAGTCGTTGCCTCATATTTTCCATGGTTGCCCCAAAGCATATACCATCCAAGCATTCCGGGAAGAAGGTTCCTCCGGAAATAGTCCTGATTCAGCGCACGGTAATTATACATTCCGCCGCGCTGATTATCGTCGTAAAACGGTTCTCCCCAGTTAAAATATGAATGGGCGTGCCAGCGATAGTGCGTTCCGCCGCTTGCGTCGCAAAGCAGCTCGTTGCCCGCAGTTTCGAAAACCTTTCTGACAAATTCCGAGCAGCCGTATTCGCCTCTGCCGGGATACTGACATCCCTCAATACCGTCAAAGCTAATCCTGCGTATTCCCGCGTATTTTATCAGTTCTCCGATATTCTCCGCAACCTCAGCCTGAAGTTTAAGATTAGGAAACAACGTTTTGTAGCCGTGATCGCTCATACGTTTGATTTCCGAACCCGCCTTATGTGCGGACCTTACTGTTCCGAAAGCTCCACGCGTGCAGTCTTTCAGGCACATGCCGTCTTTATCAAAACTTTTGAAGCATATGAGCTCGTCGCCGATCCGCGCGCAGTTCAGAGTGGAATTGATACCGTAATTTTTTTCGTTTTTAATGTATATGACAGTATCGTCTTCGTCCAAATCTTTTGTCAGCACGGTCGAATCGACGGTCAAAAGATCTTTATGCGGAACCGGCGTTACATACGGATCATCCGTTTTGATAAAATTGCTGAGCGTGTGGAATCCAGTATCAACTCCGTGAGCGCGCGCATACTGAACAAAATTGCGGAATTCTTCCCTTCCGTTCGGATATATCTCGCGGTTTATGTCAAAATGTCCCCACGATTTAAAAGGATCCGAAAAATAAAGACAATGTACGCCGGCGCGTTCCGCAATGGCAACCTGCTCCTCCGGGCTTCCGGAAGGAATAACAAAATAAATCTCTGAGCTTCTGGGCGACGTTTTTGCCCATTCGCCGTCTATTGTCGGGTGAGGAAGGTTTTCCGCAACTTCAAGCTCGCTTATTATTTCGAGCATATGGGCTGAATCCTCCGCTGCAAGCAAAGCAATCGCGGCGCCCGGAATATACGCGTCCGGTCCCTCGACCGCCTCTACCTCAGCATTTTTCATACCGAACAAATTTTCAACGACGCAAGGCTTCGACATATCGTTTGCGGAACATTGAAGAGTTATTTTACCTTCTTTGTTTTTCCCGGCGGCAGAGCCTGCCGGAGCAGCAAAACCGCTGTTGTTTTCTGAAATCCGGCACCTGGATTCGCCTACGGTTTTGGGATTGAGCGACTGTATGCATATTACAGAACCGTCGTCAAACCATGCGGAACCTACAAGTTCGCCGAAAGATTC
The DNA here is from genome assembly GCA_029219205.1 of Bacillota bacterium. Taxonomy (GTDB): domain Bacteria; phylum Bacillota; class Clostridia; order Oscillospirales; family CAG-272; genus SUG1495. The sequence continues at coordinate 20,999 of JAQXSY010000108.1, forward strand.
TGCGCCTTCGGCGGTATACGGTCCGAAAACAAATGATTCCGTTCCTTCAGGCACCGATTCGACCTTGAGCTTGTACCATTTTCCGCAGTCGGTCACGGAAAGCACCGCAGCTCCCGTATCAAAAACAAGCGTAAGCTCCTCTTCGTCAAGTCTCAGGCTTTTCGGTGCCAAGAGCTTTTCGCCGCTCACGATCATTCCGACCGGAGAACGTGAAATTGCCGTACGTTCGTTGTAAAGAGCTGTAAGCGTTCCGTCTTCGTTAAATATGATCTTCATAGACGCCTCCGTTTATAAAAAATATTTCAGTTAAGTCCCCAGCTTCCGAGCACTTCTCTGCTTTGCTTCAGATCAAGAAGCGGCTCTCTCAGATGCGTATCGTGTTCAACATGTATCCATTTGTCGTAGCCGCGCTTTATGAGCGTCTTAACAACGCCTTCGTTATCAACCGGGAAATTGCCCGCTCCGAGACCGGTAAAATATCCTCTTTCGTTCCAAACGGTTTTTTCAGGAGCGGTCATAAACCAATCCTTGACATGAACAGCAGCCAGACGGTCGTAGTACTTTTCAAGAACCCTCATAACATCTCCGCCCGCAACCGCCATATGCGCGGTGTCAAAAACGAGCTGAGTATTTTTGCATCTTGCAAGGAACTCATCGAGCTGTTCTTCCGTCTCAACAAGCGACCCGAGATGATTGTGTATTGCAGGATGTATACCGTATTTCAGGCAAGCCTTTTCAAGATAATTGACGTTTCTGCAATATATATCAAAATTTGACGCGTTTGAAAGACGGTCCGCCCAAATGTACTTTCCGCCGTATGCCGCAGTCATTTTGATGTTTCCTTCGACATCGCCTGTTACAACGGTCGCAAAGCTCATACCTCTTTCGGCGAGCACCAGCAGTTTCTGGTACGCTTCTTCCGACGTTTTGGCGTAAAGCCGTTCACAGCCGTCGTAGCCTATTGCCTTGAGGTCGTCCATTTTTGCGGCGTAGTCGTAGCACGCGCCGTACCATACCATCATACCGTAATCTGCAACTCCAATTTTTATCATTGATTACTGCCTCACTTTAAATAATAATCTATAGTTTTGAATTCAGTTTATGATACCATTTTTACATGTTCTTGTCAATGTAATTATTCTTCTCTTCGAAAAAAATATTGAATTCAGAATGCTTTCATGTTATACTATTATAACATAATTAAATAAATATAATAACCTTTCAAGGAATCAGATAATTTATGAACAAAAGAGAAACCGCCGAAATAAAACGCCGTTTTACAATCGAAAATACAAATATATCCTGTATTCGCGGATGCTATGTTAACGAAAAGCGCGAAATAATTTCGCAGTTTACGGCTTCCGTTCCCATGCTTCCGCAGGAAGAAGCGGAAAAATACCTTTCAATATTCAAGCGAACCATATCCGGCTCGTTTGGCAAAAATTTAAATTCGATAGATTTCACTGTTTCGCAGGTATCAAACTCAAAAGAACATGAACTCTTAACCAGGCTCAGAAAAACCGAGCTCAAGGACGACGACACGGTGAACGAATTCTTTTCGGGCATAATCGAAAAAGTTAATTTCGAAGGAAATTATCTCATTCTTCTTATGCACGAAACATACGATGTTCCGGTACGGGCAAAGGACGGTATGCGAACCGGCGAATCTGATTCGCAGTATTCGTATATTATGTGCAGTGTGTGTCCCGTAAAAATGACCAAACCGTTTCTTGGATTTGACCTGACGACAAACTCATTCAGAAGCCGCGGAACGGACTGGGCGGTTTTTTCGCCCGAAGTCGGCTTTCTTTTTCCGGCTTTCGACAATCGGAAGACAAACATTTACGGCGCGCTGTACTACACTCGCGACGGTTCCGGCAAATACAGCGATTTTGCAAAAGCAATATTCAGTTCTGATCCGCCGATGCCTGCCGAGGAGCAGAAGGAGCTGTTTTGTGCTGTACTTACAGACTCGCTCGGCGACGAATGCAATTATGATGTGATACGTTCCGTAAACGAAAAGCTGAACACAATGATTGAAGAGCACGATAAAGACAAAACGGATCCCGAGCCGCTGAGAATTTCAAAGCTTGAGGTCAGAAACGCGCTTGAGGAATGCGGCGTTTCCGAAATGCGTTCTGAAGCGTTCGGTGAAAAATTTGACGAAGCGTTCGGCGCAGGCGCGGACATAAGTCCGCTGACTGTAGCCGGAGTCAAAAAATACGAACTTCGCACACCGGAAGCCGTTGTACATATTGACGCAGATCACGGCGACCTTGTAAGCACAAGAGTAATCGACGGGGTCAAGTACGTGCTTATAAGAGCCGACGGCGGAGTGGAAGTTAACGGAATCAGCGTAAACATCAACGACGACTGATTTTATTTGTGCATATTATTCTTGATATAATCAAAATCCGCCCAAGCTGATTAAATATAAATTATTTCCGGGAGCGACAAATGCAGGCTGAGCTGTTTGAAAACGAAACCCTGACAGAAGTCAACGACAAAATAAAACTCATTCAAAACCCCAAGGGCTTGACATTCGGTACTGATGCTCTTCTGCTTGCTGCCTTTGTCAGACGCGATCAGAAAGCCGTATCCGCGGAATTCGGTGCTGGAAGCGGAATCATCAGCATGCTGCTCGCCGCCCGCGGAAAGCTCGGTCATATTTATGCCGTTGAGATACAGCCGGAATACGCGTCCATTTGTCAAAGGAATGTTAAGCTGAACTGTCTTGAAGAAAAAATCACGGTTTGCAGAAGCGACTTACGAGATTTTGTCCCCTCATCAGGGCTCGGCACACTGTCGGTTGTGTTCACAAACCCTCCGTATATGACCGTTTCCGCCGGTTACAGAAATACGGATGACGGAAAATTCGCCGCACGCCACGAATTGAACGGTTCGATATTTGATTTTTGCCGAGCTGCCGCCGCTCAGCTCAACTGGGGCGGCGCTTTCTACTGCGTATACAGACCGGACAGGCTTGTCGATCTCATTTGTGCAATGCGTGAAGCAGCAATTGAACCGAAGAGAATGATTTTTGTTTTTCCGGACAAGCTGCACAGTCCGTGTCTTGTGCTTGTCGAAGGCAAAAGAGGCGCAAAGCCTTCTTTGTGCATCCCCAAATCGCTCTACCTCTACGAAGACGGAACTCAAACCCCAACTGCCGAGTTAGAATATATATATGAAAACGGAGAATTCAAACCATGACCGAATTTACCGATTCAGAAAAGAACCGCGTCGAAAGCGGCACGCTTTATTTAGTCGCAACGCCGATAGGAAACCTGTCGGATATTTCGGAGCGGGCTGTTAAGGTGCTGAACGAGGTGTCGTTCATTGCCGCGGAAGACACAAGAGTAACATCCAAGCTTCTTTTTGCGTCAGGAATCCGCAGCCCTTTGTTCAGCTATCACGAGCACAACAAGAAAGAAGCCGGCGAAAAAATCATCGAACGTCTCAAAAGCGGTCAATCATGCGCAGTTGTTACCGATGCGGGCACTCCGGCTATCAGCGACCCGGGCGAAGATATCGTTAAAAGCTGCATTGACTCAAACATCCCTGTTGTATCCGTTCCCGGCGCCTGCGCCGCAATAACTGCTCTCACCGTTTCCGGCCTTTCAACACGTCGATTCGCTTTTGAAGGTTTCCTTGAAGGCAGCGACGCCGAAAAACGGTCACGGCTTGCGGAAATTGCCTCCGACAAACGCACAACCGTGTTCTATGAAGCACCGCACAGACTGTCCGAAACTCTCTCCATAATGCTGAGCGAACTTGGCGACCGCCGTATATCGCTATGCCGCGAGCTTACAAAAATCAACGAGGAAATACTGCGCGTCCGTCTTTCGGAAGCTGTCAGAATTTTCGAAAGCACAGTTCCGAGAGGCGAATTTGTGATCGTCGTTGAGGGTTGTACATCCGAAGAAACGCCTTTCTGGGAGAATATGACGGTCAGCGAGCACGTTGCTTATTACTCTCAAAAAATGGGCATGGACAAGATGTCCGCCATGAAAGCCACGGCAAAAGACCGGGGCGTTTCAAAAAACAGTATATATAAGGAGCTTATATAACGCTCCGGCATTATCATAAGATAAGAGAAAAATATGAATAACAGTAAAAAAAAGTCAGAAGAAAAAAAAGAGATCAGCCGTAAAAAGTTAACTGCTCTGACGACGCTTACAATTTCAGTTGGCTTGCTCCTTGCTGCGGCAATAATTATTGTTATGATGTGGGATAAGCTGCCTTTCAACAACGCAAACGAAGACAATTATGCCGAGCTTCTCCCGACAAAGGAACGTCCGTCAGACAAAACCGCAAATTCAGACGGAAACGAAACATCGGACGGACAGAACGAGTTCAGAATAAAGGGAATTGTTTTCAATTCGTTTGCCAATTCCTCCTGTATAATCGAAAACGCCGGTAAGGTTTATGTTTTGAGCCTGAACGAAATTATCGGAAATACCGGTTGGTACGTCGCCGAAATCGGAGTCGATTATGTCGGGCTTTGCAACGGCGAACAGTCTGTCACTTTGAATATCGATGATAAAGGAGGGATGACAAATTGAGTAAATCATTAATGCGGACGCTCGCTTTAACCGCGACGGCGGTATTGTTTGTTTTGTTTTCACTAACCTCGGTTTTCGGAGCAGAAAACGAAGAAATAATTATTTATGAAGTAAAACAGGGCGACACGCTGACAAACATCGCAAATCAGTACGATACCACGGTTGAAGATATCGTTCGTTTGAACGAAATAAAGGATATCAACAAAATCGTTCCCGGTATGCAGCTGAAAATCCCCAAAAACGCTTCGTCCGAAGTAAAGGGTCCGGATAAGTCCGAAACAAACTCATATGAAACTACCGAAGAACCTCAGTATAAAATAATTTCCGAAGCCGACAAACTTTCCGAGGCTTCTTATGACGATATAATAATGCCGTATGATACGGTTATATCATTACGGTTCGAGAATTCAGACATACGCGACGTTTTGAGCGCGCTTTCGCTTTCAACCGGCGTTGGAACAGTTTATATCGGCAAGCCGGTATTAATTACGCTGAATCTTGACAGCGTAAGCTCGGATGAAGCTTTCTCGCGGGTCGCTGCGTTCGCAAATCTGGAATGCAGAAGGCTTGACAATGGCAATAATTACATAATCGCCTCAGCTGAACAGCTTGACGGCGAGATTTCGTCTGATGAGCTTACGGCGGAAATAAATCTGACTTCCCTGAGCCGAAATGAGTTCTCTGCCTATGCTTCCGCCGCCGGTTTTACCATTGACCAGTACGATGCGGAGGACTCTGAGGCCGATATTATCAAAGTTAAAGGCGGAGCAAGCACCCTGATCAGGCTCAGAACCCTCGTAAATATGCTTGAATCAAAAAATACCGACTCGGATCCGAAAGAGTTTTATACCATGAAGCTCAAGCATACGGATTCTGCGTTTGTGTCGCGTATGCTTTTCTCGCTCGGTCTCCCTGCCGGAGCAATCGGCATGTCCGATGACACGCTCTATCTGTATGAATCGTCCGCTGTTTATGCAAAAACGCTTCAGATCAAGGAAGTTGTCGACTCAGAACAGGGGCAAATTAAGTTTATGAGCGCTGATATAAAGCGTTTTTCCGTTGACGATACCGCGGCTCTTTTAACAGAGAAAGCCGGAGTCAGATTAATTAAAAAATCGCCGGAAGGCTCTGTTTGGATAAGCGGGACAAATGAGCAAATAACCCTGGCAAACGAGATACTGACCGTTCTTTCTTACGAAGAGTCGGAGCTTTCTGATTTCAGAATTATCTCCACCGATTTTATAAGTTCATCCATGCTTGCCGAAGCTATGCAAAAGCTCGGCTATCCAATCGGTACGGTTTTCGAAAAAAATAAAAACGCATTCTTCGTTTTCGCAGACGATGAGCTGTACACGTTTATTTCGGATGTAAAAAATGCGGTTGACCGCGATGAATTCGCCTCCGGATTTGTCGCATCCGACGGCTCTCCGCTCGTTTTCAGCAGTTATGAGCTTGAGCACGCAGATAAAACATCCGTATCGATCTTTTTGTCAGTGATTCAAAGTAATGTACGCCTTGTAAACCCGATATCAACAGGAGAAACGGCCATTCTCATGGGAAGCTCCGCCGAAGTCAAAGCCGCAACCAATCATTTGAACTGGCTCGACCGCGACGGATATATTGAAAATTCTGATTATTTTACATATACACCTGTCAACATCACGCCGGAACAGCTGATTGAGGAAATGCGCGACAACATCCGCGACGGATACCGTACCAGAATAATCAACGGTCTGAACGGAGAAAAAAGCGTGCTTATATCCTGCCCGTCAAAAATGTCCGACTCGCTCAAACGCTTGATTTCCCTTATTGATATAGACGAACCCGTTTAAAAAGCCAAAAAATTAAATTGTAACCGATAAGCAACACAGAGTAAACAAAATTGCCGGCAGTTCTTGTTTATTGTGTTTTCGCTAAAGATAAGGCTACCGCTATTTGCGGTAGCCTTATCTGCTATTTGTACTGAATTCTTTGCTCATTTCTCATATCCGTTTCCATTAAGCGATGAAGTTCCGGGAGATTTTCAAAACATTTCCAAACGTTAAAACTTTATTTTTGTACAGCAAGAAAAAACTGATTTTCTATTGACTAACGAACGATAGGTAGTTATAATAGAATCATGTTAGCGAGACGTTTCGGTTATTGAAAAGGAGTAAATATCTATGGATCGTGGAAACACAAAGCAGGAAATTCTGGAAGCATCACTTGATTTGTTCTCCGTACAGGGATTTGAAGCCACCTCAATCTCCCAGATTGCGAACGCCGTGGGTATTCGCAAAGCATCTCTTTACAGCCATTTTGAAAACAAGCAGGCGATTCTTGACGCGCTTGTAAAGGATGTTTTGGAGCAGTATGCGGAGCATTCCATCTTTGCAAAGGCGGATTGGGATAAATATGATGATAAAGAGGATAAACCGGCATTAACTCCCGATTCGACAGTCCAAATGATCCTGTGTCAGATCCGCTACATCCTCCATGAACCACATATCAGCAGGGCACGAAAAATGTTGGTGATGGAGCAGTTCCAAAACCCGGAACTGGCAAGGCTGCAGACAAAGCAGAATTATAGTGATGTAATGCAGTACTTCACAGGGCTCGTAAAATACCTGATTCGGAATGGTATCTTGACCGAGGATAATCCCGAGATCATGGCAGCTCAGCTTTGTCTTCCCATTTCCACATGGATCAACCTTTGTGACAGAGAACCGGATCGGGAATCGGAAGTCATGGAGATGGTGGATAAGCATATTCGGCAATTTTTCAGGGCATATCAGAAGAGAGAATCTTTCAGTAATTAAGCCGTCCGGCTTGATGATAAAAAAATATTTTTCATGTAGGATTCTGTTTGAAGAAGCATCAGAAAGCAAAGGAGACTCGAAATACAGTCTCACACAAACCTCCCAAAAGGTTTCGATTTTTCTTTTGGGAGGATGTCCCGATAAACAGGAAGAACAAGAATGACACAGGAAGAAGAATTTACGGAGGTATCTATGGACAGATTTGCGGATGAAAGAGACCTGAAAATACTGGAGAACGACAGATACACATTTTTTGTGCTTCGACATATTATTGGAGAAACGTGTAAACTGCTCTTGACCGACCATGAAAGGCTGATCATTTGCTATACAGGCCATCCGTTTCCGGTATGGATATGGACTCCGGACGATGCATCAGAAGCGGAAATGGAGAAGGCGTATCAGCTTGCATCGGAACATTCTTTGCTAAGCGGTGAATATCGTTTTAACCTCAAGTATGATCTGGCAAAGTTTTTTATTGAACGGGCTGCCGCAGATGGCAAAAGTCTTTCCGTCTGTATGAATATGTTCGCATATGATTGCCGTAATCCGGTCAAGCCGGACAAGACGGCGGATGGTTCCATTCACCGGTGCAGCAGCGAAGATCTGGATGAATTGGTGGATTTGATTGATCTGTTCCAAAAAGAAACCGGGATAGACCAAAACGATCGTGACGGCTATCGCAGGGATGCGGAGGCATTTATCCGCGCAGGAAATACGTTCTTTTGGAAGAACGAACAGGGGGTGAATGTCGCAAGCTGCAAATATACGGCTGGCGGAACAATGGCATCGATCAATCTTGTGTTTACGCGGCCCGAGTTTCGCCGAAAGCATTATGCTCAAAATCTTGTTTATCAGGTTACAAAGCTTGCAATGGATGCCGGATATGTTCCCATGCTTTATACAGACGCGGATTATGCCGCGTCAAACAACTGTTACGAGAAAATCGGATATGTTCTCCGAGGCAAATTGTGTATAATAGGATAAACCGAAATTTTGGAGGCGGCAAGGTGACTTTAGTAACAATCCTTTTTGAAGCAATATTGTTTTGTTGGTTTTTTGGATGTATCTGCACATACAAATTTAAAAATTATATTTTGGTTGAGGGTGTTGGGATAAAGAGCGCAGAGTTTATAATGCTGTGTCTGTTCGTCATCGGAGTTATTTCCTTTTGGATTCAGCCTTTTTGGGGAAAGTGGTTTCTTCTGGGAGTATTGGTTTTCTGGTTTGCGGTTCAATTTTTTTGCCATTGGTATTATACTTTTTTCGGCGCTTCGGAAAAGAAGTTAAAAGGATATAATGACTGCTTTAAAAATACAGTACATATTATTCCCGCAAGCGAAACAAAACTGATTCCGGATTTATATCATATTATTTTACATTTGCTCATCTTGACGAATATTGGTTTAATCATATACAATATTGCAATATAACCTGTCTGATTATGAGCAGGCTCCCATAAGCAAATCCGGCGCATCATAGCTCCGCTTTAAGGAACGTACAGTCTCCGGTTTGCAGAACAGGATAGCTTCCCGTTTACAAAACGCCGCGGCTGTGTCCGCTCGGTCACGGCCGCTTCATTTTAAGCAGCACACTACCGAACGATAGGTAGCATACGATAAAAAGAAAGGATTACATATGATCATACTATTTGTAATTGGCATCATTGTGCTTACAGCAAAAATTGTTCATTTCGCATTCAAAGCCGCTTGGTCAATCACAAAAGGAGTTCTGTTTGCGATTGGAATTCCCGCCCTGCTGACCGTGCTGTTTGTTGCCGGGCTGGCAGTTATTGCGGTCCCCCTTTTGTTCCTTGCGTTGTTGGCAGCATTTCTCCGTCCGGTTTTGAGATGGTTTTAAGGATATGAACAACGGAAAAAAGCGCACATGGATCGAAGAGGAAAACAAAATCGCGTCGTTCTATGTTGTTAACGGCGGAAAAATTAAAATGAAAGCAGAAAAACTGTTTTGTGACTTTATTTCCGTCCAACAAGCTCAGGATACCGAATTATTTGAAGGAAGATTGATTTGAAATGAAAAGAACAATCTTGCCGCGCTCACGTACCGTTTCCCGGGATATGCGGAATTGGGCACCGGCATGAAGATCCGAAACGCCGGACAAATGAACTGGTACATTGAGCGGCAGACGCATTTGAAGAAAAAGTGCGGCATCTGAAAAACTGACACATATGCATACAAAAAATGCCTATATGCCGCCGGGATTCTTTTGTATAATATAGGATATAAGCTGCTGAAGCAATGGAAATTCAAAACCGAACACCAAGGGTACGCACTTTACGGAAAGCGGCGCAGCAGTATCAGAAAGCTTGCGTCCGCTGCATTTGGATGCCCATCGTGTCAACAGTGATCGCATCAGTAAACATGGCGAGTCTGGGCGTAGATCGAAAAGGCTATGTCAGCAGCCTCCCGAATGCTTTTACCGGTATCGTTCTGATTCTTGCTTATCTGATCTTCCGCTGCCGGGCAGAACTGCGGGAACAGAATCGCTTTCTGATTTCTGACGCTAAGAAATAAGACGAAACAATCGAGAACAGGGATGGTAAAAATCAAGTGAAAAGAAATGCAAAGTCAGTCCATAAATGGAATACAGCCGACACCATAACATCTGCGCGGATGGCATTTTCTCTTCTCATGCTTTTCATCCCTCTGCGTTCGGTCGGATTCCTTGTGGTTTACACCTTCTCCGGCCTGACCGACGTACTGGACGGCTGGCTGTCGAGAAAGACAGGAACTGCCAGCGATTTCGGGGCAAGACTGGACAGCATTGCGGACCTTCTGTTCTACGGCGTTTTGCTGTTCAGGTTGTTACCGGTTTTATGGCAGACTCTGCCGGCGGCGATCTGGTATGCCGTTGCGGTCATTTTGATTGTGCGGTTGGCATCCTATGCTACGGTTGCGGTCAAGCATCATCGTTTTGCTTCTTTGCACACTTGGCTGAATAAGCTGACCGGCGCTGGCGTCTTCATGCTTCCCTATGTCTTTGCGATGTCAACAGGCATAGTATACAGTTGGGCAATATGCGTTCTTGCTTTTGCAGCAGCTTTGGAGGAACTTTTGATCCATCTTTGCCGGAAGGATTACTGTACTGACAGAAAATCCGTCTTTCAGAGGAAAGAAGCCTGAGAGAAGGGGTTGACATATGGTACAAAAAAATCAAAGAAGGAATGATTTCGTACAAGAAAACCTGTGTAAATTACCCGAATGTACAGATTGGCTATGGAGCGAATTGTAAATGAAGAAAAAGATACTAAATCCTTTCGCCATGCTGTGTTTTGGTCTGCTGATTGGACTCATTTCAAGATTATTGGATATTTACACAACAAATTTGGGAGAAGTTTTTTCCCAAGCGGCAATCTGGATTTTATTTGGCACTATGATTTCTATTTATAGCAAGACCGCAAAGAAAGCGATGCTGAATGTTTTGACATTCTGCTTGGGAATGCTGTTTACATACTACTTAACCGCAGCCTTAAGTCACGGAGTGTATTCAATCGAATACATAATCGGTTGGACCGTGTTAGCTCTGTGTTCGCCTGTTATGGCTTTTTTTGCATGGTATGCAAAGGAAAGCGGATTATTCCCGAGAATTGTGAGCGTGGGAATAATTTCGGTTTCCGTTCTGTCATCAATTATTTTATTCGACAGATTGCGAATCTATGATATCGTGATTAACGGAGCATTGTTTTATTTTTTGTTTTTCAAAAAAGTTGACAGATAGACCTAAATATTGTCCGAAACCATCTAATTGAACAGTTCTCTGCGCAGACGTTTGTTGTTGGCAGGAATTCGGAACTATAAATTGCACAAACGGAGCACAAATATGGAGAAAATCACACTTCGAAGATTTCAAAAAGGGGATGAATTTGCTGTTTCGGATGTGATCTGCACAACGCTTGCCATCAGCAACATAACGGACTATCTCCATGAGTTTATCGAGGAAAATATAAAAAGTCACTCCCCGGAGATGATTGCCGCATTGGCCGCGGAAGCCCATTTTTATGTGGCAATGGATGGAAAAGCGATCATCGGATGCGGTGGAATTACAGGCTATTGTGGCAGTACCGAGGAAAGCTATCTGACCTCGATCTTTGTTCTGCCGGACTATCAGGGAAAAGGCGTGGGCAGGAAGATCGTTGAAACCCTGGAAGCAGATGAATACTTCAGCCGGGCCTGGCGCACCGAAGTCGGTTCCTCCCTGACCGCAGTTCATTTCTATGAAAAAATGGGCTACAAATACAAAAACGGGGTTGCTGAGCCAGACAAA
>JAQXSY010000109.1 GCA_029219205.1 Bacillota bacterium
TGATTTTGTCCTATCACCTGCTTCTGGCGCTGAATCATTTATTCCTACCAATAAGCCTGCTATGCCGCCCGCGTTATCGCAGGTTATAGAAACGCTTTCGTCGGCAAAGCAGTTCAGTAGCGAGAGTGAATAACCGCGCTCATTGGTATTGTATACCCCTACTATCGCGCCCGCATGACCGCCGTCTGTTAAGGTGATTGAGGAATTAATCACGCCGACGTTCTTTATCTCCGCGTTACCGCCGACCCTCGGGAAAAGGGCGACGCCATACCAATATTTATTATCTGTACGGTTGATTATCCGATTTACACAATTTCGAAAACTGCTAATTTCAGCATACGCGACTGCTATTCCAATGTTGAACAGTCTAACGTAAGAGTACGCACCAAGGCGCAGATGACAGGCGAGGCGGCTAAGGATAATATGCCTGCCTTTGATTGGGATATAATCTGGAAAACCTCTTCAAAAACTCCCCTGCTTATCAAGGTTCCCGAGGGCTATCAGGCAAACGGCTACAACGGTAAGGTCGGCGAAATCTGGAGCGGTCAGGTAGCCTCCTCTTATGCGGGCGGCGACGGCTCAAAGAATAACCCCTACCTTATCTCCACGGGCGAACAGCTTGCAAAATTTGTCACAAGTATTTTAGATAAGCCGAATCAGAACGGCGTTTACTACAAGCTTACAACCGATATTTACCTTAACGATACTACAAAATCCGACTGGAAGGACGAGGCACGTTCCTGGTACTTCTCAACCTGGGGTCAGTATGAAAGCTCTATGGGCTTCAGAGGAGTTTTCGACGGAGATGGTCACGTTGTATCGGGACTTTATCTCAATGTCGAAAATGAAGGTCAGGTTTTAGGCGGTCTTATCCCTGTAATCGGTGAGGGCGGAGTTGTTAAGAATGTCGGCGTGGTTAATTCCTTCCTTCGCGGCTATGATAACAAGTACGGCAACGGTTGGATCGGAGCGATATGCGGCTATTCCTACTATTGGGACAATGCAGTTCCCGGAGAATTGGCAACCATAAGCGGCTGCTTTGCCGACGGTACAGTGACGGTAAGCGGTCAGGTAGCAGGCGGAATCTTGGGAGCTACCCCGAAAGCAATACTCATTGAAAACTGCTATTTCACAGGCGTTCTGCTTTCCGAAATAGACGGCAACAAGGGCGGAATTGTAGGTTATAACTGGAGCGGCGTTATCGAAAGCCCGATAAGGAACTGTTATGTTGCGACCGCGGCTAAGGACTCCGCAATCGGCAAGTGCTTTGATACTACAAAATGCGAAAATGTTTACTGTACTGTAGCTACTCCTTCGGGCGGACGTATTCTGAGCCTTAAATCAATGCGCGGCGAAAACGCCGAAAAGTATATGGAGGGCTTTGATTTCAAAAACGTATGGTACGCCTGCAAGGACGGCACCCCCGTTTTAAGAACCTTCGGAACAAGCTCAAAATATTCAAACACCTCTCCCTTCGATAAGATTTGTATAACCTTTGTTACAAACGGAGGAAACGAGATCGAGCCTATTTACGGCGAGGAAGGCTCAAAAATCGAATGGCCCGAGGTTACCCGCAAGGGCTATGAGTTCAAGGGCTGGTACGTTTACCGCGAGCTTGACGTTGAGTTCCCGCTCGACGTTTTCCCGATGAACGACGTCACCCTTTATGCAAAATGGGAATCCTTGAGCATTGAGCAGGGCTTCGAGAGGGATTACGATACTTCTCTGCTCGGAGACGATTATGAGCTTTATAAGCTCGGTATGCCGGGCTTCTCCTTCAATTTTGTTCACGGCGGAACAAAGTCGGTTCACCGAATCGGAAACAGCGACACCGACAGCTCGTTCATACCGTTTGACAGCAGTTTAGGTCAGCTTGTTCCGGGCAAGGAATACAACTTGACCGTGTGGGTTTATGTCGGGACCGAAAATGCTCCCGTCAAGCTTACTTTAGGTCAGAAAAATAAGGCTTCCCTTTCGGCAAAGGCAACAAACGTTCAGTCTCTTGCAGATATTTCGCAGGATAAGGCGGGCGCTTGGCAGGAGGTTTCACTCACCTTTGTCGCGGGCGCAAAGTACTTAGAGCTTACAAGCTCGGGCGGATGCAGTATTTATTTCGATGATCTGGTGATTATGCCAACGGGCAAAGAGGGAACCCCCTTAAACAGCGACAGCGTGAACACTGCTCCCGAAAACGGTTCCGCACATAAGTACATTTATATTATTATAGTTGTATCTGCGGTTATCATTGTCGGAGCGGGCGCTGTGGCGGTACTTTATATTAAAAAAAGAAAAACATTTAACAAATAATTAAATATCGGAAGTTGCCGTATAAAACGCGGCAACTTCGCATTTACATTCTGTCAGGAGAATTTTTATGAAATTGAGAGCACCGGCTTATCCGTTAATTACAGTAGACCCCTACTTCAGCGTTTGGTCAACAAGTGATAAGCTTTATGAAAACGACATTAAAACCTGGGATTCAAGAACCTGTTTTTTAATCGGAAAAGCTGAAATTGACGGAGAATTCTATGTCTTTATGGGTTCGGCAAAGGATATGAATATGCCGCCTATGAATCAGGTTGATGTAATTACAGAGAGCTTTTCCACAAAATATATTTTTGAAGCGGCAGGCGTGCGGCTTATCGCCGACTTCTTTACACCTGTGCTGCCGACCGATTTGGATATGCTCTCAAGACCCGCCTCATATCTTAAAATAACCGCCCAATCCGCCGATTCGGCGGCGCATAAGGTTAAGGTATCGGTATTGGCTTCTGAGGATTTTTGTATTGAACGCAAGCTCCAAAACTGCGTTTTGACCGAAAAGGTAAGCCTGTCAAGCGGTTTTTCCGCTATGAAAATGGGCGGAACCGAACAGCTCGTTTTAGGTCACTCGGGGGACGACAGAGGCATAGACTGGGGCTACTTTTATCTTGCGGCGGACAAGGGAGAGGTATCCTCTCTTCAAATGGCGGACAGAGTGTTTTTAAGCGCCCAAGCGCTGCTTGATACCAACCCTGAAAATGAAATGCTTGTTGTTTTCGCGTATGACGACGTTTATTCAATTAAATATTTCGGTGAGTTTTTAAAGGCATACTGGAAACGCGAGGGCAAGACCTGCGAGCAGATAATTGAAGATGCCTTCCAAAAATACGATGAATTTAGAAATCAATGCGATGAATTTAATAAAAATCTCGAAAAAGACGCGATTAGTGCGGGCGGCGAAAAATACGCCGAGCTGTTAAAGCTTTCTCTGCGGCAAATTATGGCGGCGTGCAAGCTTGTAATAAAAAATGACGGCGAGATACTTTACATAACCAAGGAATGTTTAAGTAACGGCTGTGCCGCAACGGTAGATGTAAGCTATCCTACATTACCGTTTTTCCTGCTTTACAATCCACAGCTTGCGGAGGCTATGATAAAGCCTGTTTTTGAATATTCTGAAAGCGGAAAATGGCCCTATGAATTTGCACCCCACGATTTAGGCACTTATCCTATTCTTAACGGTCAGGTTTACGGCAACGGCTTTAAGCTCGAAATGCAAATGCCCGTAGAGGAGTGCGGCAATATGCTTATTATGACCGCCGCGGTCACAAAGGCTATTGGTAATACCGAATTGTGTAAAGAATACGGCGGTCTCCTTGAACAGTGGGCTAAGTATCTCACAAAATTCGGCGCCGACCCCGAAAATCAGCTTTGCACCGACGACTTTGCGGGACACCTTGCGCACAACTGCAATTTATCGCTTAAATCAATATTTGCGCTCGCCTCATATTCTTGGCTGTGCGATAAATCAGGCGACCAAAGCCGGGCGGAATATTACTTAAGGCTCGCAAAGCAAACGGCGGCGGAATGGAAGGAGAAAGCGGCAAACTCCGACGGCACCTACAGGCTTACCTTTGATAAGCCGAATACCTTTAGTATGAAGTACAACGCCGTTTGGGATAAAATTTTTGAATTAAATATATTCTCTAAGGAAATGTGGGATAAGGAAACCGAAAGCTATAAAGCCCATATGAATCCCTACGGTCTGCCGCTTGACAGCCGCTCGGATTGCACAAAGTCCGATTGGATGCTTTGGACGGCGACCCTTTCTAATGACCCCGATTTCTTTAAGAGGATAATAGACGCCTTATGGCTTAATTATAATTTGTCCCCGTCAAGAGTTCCTATGAACGATCTGTTTTCAACCGTAACCTCTATGAAAATCCATTTTCAACACCGTTCGGTTCAGGGCGGACTATTTATAAGACTGCTTTCGGATAAGAAAATTTGCTCGCTTAATAAGCTTTAGATTGACATATTACCTACTGTTTAATATAATATAACTGCATAAAATTATGCTAAGCAAGGAGCGCCGCTATGCAAAAAAGATATGATGAACGTGTAAGAGAAACGGTGTTTCCCGTTCGTATAGTAAAGCTTTTCGGAATGGTGTCTAACGCCGAGGCACTGCTTAAAGAACAGCCACTGCAGATAAATCTTAATGAGCC